>JBJMPB010000581.1:0-7729 GCA_045803455.1 Gemmatimonadales bacterium
AGATGGGGTGCAGGTCAGGGACCTGGGCAGCTCCAACGGGACCTGTATCAACGGCAGCCGGATCAACACCGGGCGGCTCAATCCCAACGACTCGATCACCTTCGGCAAGGTGCTCTTTCAGCTCAAGGAGCAGAGGGCCTCGGGACAGACGCCCAATCCGCTGCCCATGCGGCCACCGGCTCCGGCCGGTGACAACATTGTCCGCCAACTGATGGTTGGCAGCGGTGGACCGACCGGGATCACCAGCCGCAACCGCAGCTCCGGCTTCGGTCAGCTCAAGGTGGCGGCCAACAACGCCGAGGAACGACAGGCGAAGAAGCTGTCCCTGTTGCTGGATATATCGCAGAAGCTCTCGGGCGAGTTCGATCTGGACCGCCTCCTGGCCAACGTAGTGGATATGATGTTCGAGGTGATGGATGTCGATCGGGTATCCATCCTCCTCCGGAACGAGAATACCGGTGAGCTGGTCCCCTCGATCTCCCGAAGCCGCCTGGGCGATGCCGCGTTTCAGCAGGTTCCCCGGTCGATCGTAGACAAGGCTATCCAGGAGCGGGTGGCCGTGGTGTCGGACAACACCCGGACGGACAGCCGGTTCAAAGGACATTCAATTGTCGCTCAGAGTGTGCGGAGTGCGATGTGCTCGCCCCTGATGGCGTCCGGTGACCGGATCCTCGGTCTGTTGTACGTCGACAGCGTGACCGCGGCAAACTCCTTCAGCGATGAGGATCTTCAATTCCTGGTGGCCTTCAGCGGACTGGTAGCGATCGGGATTCGCAACAGCCGCTACGCCGAGCAGATTCGCCGCGAAGCGCTGGTCCGCTCCAACTTCGAGCGTTACTTCGCGCCCAACATTGCCGCCGAGATCGCGCAGCAGGACGCCGTCGTTCCCCTGGGTGGGGAGCGGCGTCCCATCACCATCCTGTTCAGCGACATCCGCGGCTTTACCGCAATGGCGGAGTCTATGGGGCCGGACGCCATCGCCCGGCTGCTGACCGAATACTTCAGTGAGATGGTGGAGATCATCTTCGAGCACGGGGGCACGCTGGACAAGTTCGTGGGCGACGCGATCATGGCACTCTGGGGTACCCCCATAGGCCACGCAGACGATCCGGACCGGGCGCTTCGGGCGGCGGTTGCCATGCAGCAGGGCGTTGTCCGGCTCAACCAGCGCTGGGTGTCGGAAGGCCGGCCCGAGATCGGCGTCGGCATCGGGATCAATTATGGGGACGTCTTCGCCGGCAACATCGGCAGCCACCGCCGACTGGAATACACCGTGATCGGAGACGCCGTAAACGTCGCCAACCGGCTCTGCTCCGAGGCTGCCGCGGGCGAAATCCTGGTCAGCGAGGCGTTGTGTCAGGTGGTGAAAGATCAGGCTGACTACGAGTATCTGCCTGCCATGGCTCTGCGCGGGCGAACCAGGTCAGTACAGGTGTATCGAGTGAAGGGAGTCACCAGTCGCCAGTCGCCAGTTGTCAGTCGTGAGTCCGACCCGACGATTACGCTACGGAACTACAACTCCGGTCGGCCTGAGCACTAGCAAAGAACGGGGAAACTGAACTGGCGACTGCGGACTGGCGACTGAGACCTACCTCCCAAACCGGTACTCTCGGCCCGCCTCCCGCATCAGGTTCAACACCAGCCGTACCGGCAGTCCCATCACGCTGAAGAAGTCTCCCTCGATCCGTTCCACCAGCGCCGCTCCGTAGCCTTGGATGCCATAGGCTCCGGCCTTGTCCATCGGCTCACCGGTAGCCACATAGGCGCCGAGAAACTCGTCGTCCACTCGCCGGAAGGTCACGTTGGTGACGTCGGTGGCCTGATGCACCGCTTCATCGACAACCAGGGCGACCGATGTCACCACCTGATGGGTGCGGCCCTGCAGCTGCTGCAGCATCCGGAGAGCTTCCGCATGGTCTGAGGGCTTCTCCAGCACGGCATCCCGGACCACCACCGTGGTATCGGCGCCGAGCACCAGCTCACCCGGCACGCTGAGCGCCTTCTCCCGCGCCAGACGCTCCACATAGTCCACCGGAGTCTCGAATTTTCGGCGCACTTCGGGAATGTTCGGGGGAACCACCCGGACCGGGATCCCCAGCATTTCCAACAGCTGGCGGCGGCGGGGAGAAGAGCTGGCCAGGGTCAACTCGGCAACTGTCATGGATTGCGATCCAGAATGAGGGTGACCGGGCCGTCGTTGTGGATCTCTACCTGCATGTCCGCTCCAAACTCCCCAGCGGCAACTTCCAGTCCTCTTCCCCGCAGCACATCGAGGAAGCGTTGATAGAGCGGTACCGCAACTTCCGGTCGGGCCGCGTCTATGAAAGAAGGGCGCCGGCCTTTCACCGAGTCGCCGTACAGCGTGAACTGAGACACCACCAGCACCGCTCCGCCAACTTCCTCCAGCCCAAGATTCATCTTGCCCTCCTTATCGCTGAATAATCGGAGGCTGGAGATCTTCTCGGCCATCCAATCTACCTGCGCGGGCGTGTCCCCATGGGTGAACCCGACCAGCAGACAAAACCCCCGTCCGATTGAGCCGGCCACCTGATCGTGGATCCGGACCGTCGCCTGGGAAACCCGTTGGAGGACTACTCGCATAGCCGGGGATCATACCCGGATAGGATCGCGAATCTAGAGTCTGCGGCAGAGTCGCGTCTGCGCGCAGGAGGCGGTTAGACTCCGAGGATGACCTCGATCGAAATCGCTCCCGCACCTCAGCGGCCTCAACCGCTCGCGTGGCCCGGCGATAGACTGACGGTTGCCTGGCTGGGCCATGCCACCGTGCTCCTGAATATCCGGGGCTCGTTCCTGCTCACCGATCCCGCGCTCGAGCGACGAATCGGCATCGGCCGGGGTCTGGCGAAACTGGGCCCCCGGCGTCTGGTGCAACCCGCGCTTCGGCCCCGGGAGCTGCCCCGGCTGGACGCAATTCTGCTGTCCCACGCCCATATGGATCACACCGATCTCGGGACGCTCCGGCACCTGCGGCGCGATGTCCCCGTCGTGGTGCAGCAGGGCAATCGAGACCTGGTCCGCAGGTTCCGAACCGTGCAGGAGCTTGCGTGGGGGGAGTCAGCGGAGCTCGGAGGAGTACGGATCGAATCCACGGAGGCGCGTCATTGGGGCGCTCGCATGATCACCGACAAGCACCGGGGTTATGGAGGGTACCTGATTCAGAAGGATGGTCTAACCGTACTCTTTGCCGGTGATACCGCATACACCGATGTGCTTACCCCCCTGGGGCGCCGTACCAGGATCGATCTGGCCATCCTGCCCATCGGCGCCTACGACCCCTGGATCCACAATCACGCATCGCCCGAGCAGGCCTGGACCATGTTTCGCCGGCTGGGCGCCACCTACGTTCTGCCGGTTCATCACTCGACGTTCCGCTTGAGTCGGGAGCCATTGTCGGAGCCTATCGAGCGATTTCTAGCCGCCGCCGGATCCGAAGGCTGGCGGGTGGTGGGAACCGAGGTGGGAGCCACCTGGAGCATGGACGACTGAGCGCACTCGGCCGACCTGTTGCTGGGATGCCGCGGGCAGATACCACAAACGGCGGGAGCACTCCACAGAATAGGCCGGTCCCACTTCCATCAGACGACTCGGCCAGTGGCCTTCCTCTTGCACCCTCTGGGTATGCCCTATCAGTCCTCCCCCCCAGAGGCCCTGCATGCGTCCGCGTTGGTTGCTTCTCGTCTGCGCCCTATGGCTGGCGTCTGCGCCGGCCTGGGCCCAGGCACCGATAATCACGCCTTCGGGCGACCCTTCCATCCGGAATGACACCCTTTACCGGCTTGCGGTTGATCCCCGGAATCACCGGGGCGAGAGTGCGGTGCTACTCCTGGACGACGGCGTCATCCGGTATCAGGCTGACGGGACCGGCACTGAGACCTACCGGCAGGTGATCCAGATCCTCACGCCCGATGCGGTGGAGGACAATGCCGAGCACGAGTTTTCCTATGCCCCTGGGCACCAGCGGCTCACGGTCAACTGGATTCGGGTGGTCCGTCCCGATGGAACCGTGCTGAGTGAAGCGCCGAGCCAGGCCCAGGACGCAGACATTCCGGCAAGCCTGACCGATCCGGTGTACACCGATACCAAGGTTCGCCGGTACTCGCTGAGCGGGGTGGCTCCCGGCACCATCGTGGACTGGAGCTATACGGTTGAGGAGTTCAAGCCATTCCTGCCGGGAGATTTCTTCGCGACCTGGAGCGTCCATACCGACGCGTTCACCCGCCGCTCCCGGTTTATCGTCGATGTTCCGGCGTCGGTCCGGCCTCACCTGGTCGAGCGCAATCTTCCGTTCCGGTCTCATGAAACCGTAGCCCGGGGCCGGCATTCCTATCTCTGGACTGCCCACGACGTCGAACCGGTTACGCCCGAAGAGTTCATGGCCGACTCGAACGGCGTATACATCACGATTGCACTATCCGGCCCAATTTCCTGGGAGACCATCGGCAGCTGGTACTCCGGGCTGTCGCGTGATCGGTATGGTATCGACCACAGCATACGGGAAAAGCTTCGCGGCCTGCTCAAAGGAGCTCCGACCCCGGGCGATACGCTGCGCACCCTGCAACGCTGGGTCGCGCAGGATATCAGGTATGTCTCCATCGCTCTGGGTCTTGGTGGTTACCAACCTCGAATGCCGGCCGAGGTCTTAGCCACCGGCTACGGCGACTGCAAGGATAAGACAACTCTGTTCGTCGCTGCAGCGCGGGCGCTGGGTTTTCGTGCCTATCCGGTTCTTCTCAACAGCGGCGGCGCGGTTGATCGCGCCCTCCCATCTCTCAATCAGTTCGATCATGCCATTGCCATGGTCGAGCGATCCGAGGGTCGGGTATACGTCGATCTTACCGCCGAGCTGGTACCCTATGGCGAGCTCCCCGAGTCAGATCAGGGTCAATTCGGGTTGATTGTCTATCCGGACGGAACCTCGGAGCAAGTCACGTTGCCGGAGACTGCCCCCAGCGCCAATCTGAACGAGACCAGAATCGCGGGGTCGCTCTCGGCCGAGGGATACATCACCGCGATGTACGAGGAGCGAGGTCTGGGCAGCCGCCAATACAGTCTGAGGAGCCTGTTCCTGGCTCCGGCGGACTCGAGCAATCGGGCAGAGTTTGCTCGCGCGATAGCCACCAAGCTCTACCCCGGCGCCGAGGCCGACAGTCTGGTGGTATTCGAGGGGCGAGACCTGGCGGCTGATCCGCGGGTTGCCCTCCGCATCGTCCGGGGTCTGGCCGCCCGGGTGACCGGGAATAACCAGACCCTGATTCTGAGCCTTCCATTGACCAGCATGCGGGGCATGGCCGACGCCGCCACCGCTCTCGAGTCGCATGGCCCGAGACGGTTCCCGATCGATGCCGCAAAGATTATTGGCCCGGTGGCCACCATCACTGATATCAAACTCACCCTGCCACCAGGCTGGCGAGCTCAGCTGCCGCATGACGTCGAGGCGAAGAGCAAATGGGGGACCTATACAGCCCGGTACGATCAGGAAGGTGCCACTCTGCACATTCTCCGTAACCTCGAAGGCGCTCGAGGCATCTACCCGCCAGGAGATCTTCCTGACCTCACTGGTTGGCTTCGCTCCGTGGCCCAGGATGATGTGGCCTACCTGGTAATCGAGCGAAACTCCACGCCCTGATTGACACACGAAGCCCCCACACCGGGGGCTTCGCTGCCTGTGCCTCAGCGGGCTTCAGCGTAGACAAAACCCTCCAGAGAAACCGTGTGCTGGTTTGATCCCGCCTGGGTTCGGATGCAGTACTGGGTGGGATAGTGTCCCGACTTCCGGTAGGCGGCGGGCTGCCGGATCTCGAAGCACGCGTTGCTGGTGCGACGGAGCAAGTCGAAGGTGATCATCGGCTCCCAGAAGATCAGCTCACCGTCGAACGCCCCATAGATGAATGTCCGGGTGAATGGAGTGGCTGGATCAACCAGCTCAGGCGACCGTGAGTCGAGCAGGTGATTTCCCATCCTCGGCACCACGATACCGACGTCTACGTGTCCCGAGGGAACATAGCGAGCTGGGATCGCTTTCCTGCCGCGCTCGAAGTCACCGCAATCCACGAACTCTCCGCAGGGCCCCACCGCTATCGCTTCGATTCGCTCCCGATCCCAGGCAAAGAAATGAAAATCAAAGTGGGGCCGGGCGTAGATTGGAGGAGCCGGAGCTTCTCCCGGCTTGGGAGGAGGAGGATGATGTCCCTCGGCGTTCCAGTTGACACTGATCCACTTGAAGGGAAGCTGCGCCCGGGCAACGATGTCGGCCGGAAGCTGGAGAATGCGCTCCTCGTCGCCCACGCACTCGGAAGCCGCAATGCTGGCGTCACCGTTCAGGTCGAAACAACGGCTCTGCCGGTTCTTGTGCGCCGGCAACTGGTCCAGCGCGGCGTCGGTCAGCCGAACGCCGACAGCCGCCGGAGCTCCGTTGGGGGCAAGGACGACATAGCTCTCGACTTGCCCGTTACCGATGGCTGCTGTGTTGCCGGTATAGGTCCTGGAGTGCTCGGGAGCCCATGACGCGAGGAGCGCCACCAGACCGGCGGAGACAACCAGGGAAGCCATAGCTCGGCGGCTCGGAGTTAGGATAGCCATGATACTCTCCTTACAAGGTTAGTCGTTAGAACGGCTATTTTGACAAAACAATCAAGGAAACGCCAGGATCCCCGCGCGTACCTCGTCCAGCAGACTGCAAAGCTGCCGCAACCGATCGGGGCTCAAACCGGCCATTACGGATTTGGTGTACTGGTCCGCCGGATGGTCCAGCCGGGCCACTAAGGCGAGCCCGGCATCGGTGATCCGCACCAGAACGGCCCGGCGATCCTCCGGATCTTGTTCCCGGCTCACCAACCCCTGCTTGCTCAACCGGTCTACCAGCCGGGTGACGTCCGGATCCCGGTAAATCATTCGGTCTGCGATCTCGCTGCTTTTGAGGGCCTTGGGGCGCGCTCCCCGCAGGATTCGCAGGATGTTGTACTGACTGATCGAGATGCCTTCCATCCGCTTGAGATAGGTTTGCCAGCTTTCCTCTATGGCTCGACTGGTACGCATCAGCCCGAGCACCGCCTGTTCGTGGGGCGAGCCGATAGGCCGGGTCTGCTTGAGCTCCTGCTCGATCGTTTTAGGCATGTCCCAGATTATCTGTTGTGCGGATTATTGTCAAGAGGTGTAACTAGTCAGGACACTCGGATGCCCTGGGCGGCAGCTCAAGGTCGAGTTATTCGACGGTAACGGACTTGGCCAGGTTTCTCGGCTGATCCACGTTGCAGCCGCGGCTAACCGCGACGTAATAGGAGAGCAATTGCAGCGGGATGCTGGTCAGAATGGGGGTCAGGAGGTCCAGCGTCTCGGGAATCGTGAACGTCGCATCGGCCAACCGCTCGATCTCGGTATCTCCGCCGTTGATCAGCGCGATCACCTTGCCGCCCCGGGCCTTCACCTCTTCGATGTTGGACACGATCTTCGAGTGCACCGCGTCGCGCGGCGCGATGAACACCACCGGCATGTTCTCGTCGATCAGCGCGATCGGCCCGTGCTTCATCTCCGCGGCGGGATATCCCTCCGCGTGGACGTAGGAGATCTCCTTGAGCTTGAGCGCGCCCTCCAGGGCCACCGGGAAGTTGACGCCCCGGCCCAGGTAGAGCGCGTTGGTGGCGTTCTTGAGGAATCGATCGGCCAGGTCTTTGAGCTCGTCGGCCCGCTCCAGGATCTTGGCGATCTGGTC
>JBJMPB010000587.1:0-6414 GCA_045803455.1 Gemmatimonadales bacterium
CGCGCGCCGTAGCCGCAAGACCGTCCCCCAGCTTGTGCCCAACATGAATGCCTTGATCACGCAGGAGCGATCGGCGGCGAGGCCCCCGATCCGGGTCCAGCAGGTACATCGCTCCCGCGCCCATAATGACGCCGGTCAGAAGCTTGCCCTGTCCCCGCATGGCTGAACCTCCTCAGACTCCGCTCGGAAAAGTCTCAGGCGAATCCCCTGACTCCCATCCCGCCGTGCGGTCGAGCGGCTCGACCGCGCGGGTTTCATCGAAGTGGATGACTGCATCGAACTGATAGGAAAGCTGAGCCTCAAAATAATGGCTGACTCGCTCGGTCTCGGGCCGGTAGATCACACCGATGGCACGCTCCAACCGACTTTGACCGAGCGTTTCCTCTGGTGAGGGCAGATCCCGAAGCGGTAACAAAAAGTTGGGGTAGCCGATCTCGTGAAACAAAGCCTCCCAGCTGCCCGCCAGTCCCGGTCGGACTCGCTTCAGCTCGGCAGGTGCATCCCAATCTCTCGCGGCGGTCACTGTTCCGCGGTAAGTGGTGAACCCTACCAGGAACGCCTCTTCCCCGAAACGCTCCCGGGAGAGCTGCCCCACGTTCCACTCGCCGGAATCACCCATGCTTGTAGCACGAGCGTCGCCAACATGAGAGTTGTGCTCCCAAACTACGATCTTGCTTCGACCCCCATACCGATTGAAATGCCCGATCAGCGCCTCCAGAGTTTCCGCCATGTGGCGGTCGCGCAAGTTCCAGGAGGAAATCCTCCCCCGAAACATACTCCGATAATATTCCTCCGCGTTCTTCACCAGTCGAGCGTTCTGTTCGGCGTAGAAGAACTCGTCCTCAGGAATCTTCCCATCGTGGTGCAACAGATCGACAGCTCGCCGTTGCAGCTCCAGGAGCTGCTGCAGAGCCTGGTCTTCGCAGGAGCGGCTCAGTCCGAATTCAGCGGCGTAGCCGTAGGCCTGGCTGTCCTCGCCGAAGTCTTCGAAACAGCCGTAGCGGTAGCGCGCCCGTTGAGCGGCGTCGGGATCGACCCGCTCGAGAAAGCCGATCACCGCTTCGATCGAGCTGAACAACGAGTAGAGATCGAGACCGTAGAATCCGACCCGCCGCTCGGGGGTGAGCCTTTCGTTATGTCGGCGGAGCCACTCGAGGAAGGTCAGGACATCGGCATTGCGCCACATCCAGCGGGGAAATCTTTGAAAGTCGCCCAGCGCGTCGCGGCCGTTTCGATCTTCGCCCACGCAGCGCACCCAGCGATTCACCCGATAGGCATCGGGCCAGTCTGCCTCGACGGCGACGGCTACAAAGCCCTTCTCCTGAATGAGTCGGCGGGTGATCTCAGCCCGCTCGCGATAGAACTCATGGGTGCCGTGACTGGCCTCCCCCAAGAGCACGATCCGCGCATCGCCGATCCGCTCCAGGAGACTGTCGTAGTCATGTGAGCCGCCCGTGAGCGGCTGAACCGAAGCGCGGAGCCCGGTCACGGGCGGGCTGCTCAGCGCCATGACTCAGCCCCCGCGGGTGGGGCCACCGCATGTATGATGAACCTGATGGTTGTCGACATGAGTGAGATCCTCATTCGGTTACCCACTCCAAAGAAGGACGGCCAACCCACCGGTAACAGGTCAGCTGCAGCTAGCTCGATGATTAGAATGGGCTGAAGGGGTGAGATGTGATCGAACTCACACGTTTGAAGCTGCAGACCGGGCCATAGATTGCAGTTCTTGGACTTCAGATAACCTATGCCCTTCCGGGACCTTGTGACATATCAAGCCGTCCTCTATGAAGTCACTCTGCAAGTGGAGCCGGACCTGGCGCCTGCGGTCGAGCACTACATGAGAACCCATCACATCCCCGTCATACTGCGTACCCGTTGTTTTTACAACATACGATTCGACCGGGCCGACGATGGGAAGTTTCGCACTAGCTATCGGGCGCATTCCTCCGCCGAGCTCGAACGTTATCTCCAGGATCACGCTCCGGCACTCCGCGCCGAGTTTCAGGCGGAATTCCCGTCCGGAGTTGCGCTGACTCGGGAGACCTGGACCGCGCGTCAGGAGTGGCAAACCGAATAACCCGAGATTTTGCGTTATCTTCTCATCATGCCGCGTCCCTGGCCGACAGTGCTGATTCTTCTTCTTGCTTGCGGCCGCTCTGCGGACCGCACCACCGCCGGGGCGGCTGCTTGCGGGCTGGCGTCCCTGGCCGGCCCCACGGCATTGCTGGGGCAGTTCAGCCTGCCCGACCAGACCTTGGCCAGCCCTCCCAGGCACCTCCCGGAAAAGCTGGTCGTCCGACTGGTAGCGGGACCCGCGTACTCGGCAATTGTGGGACGCTCCGATTCTTTATGGGTGATTGGGGTCGAGGGCGCTATGCCCTCCAATGTGAAGCCCGGGTTTGGAGTGTTGGTGCTGGATCGAAGTGGCAAGACACTGGGTACCATGCTCTATGAGGGAACCCCGGTAGAGGGCGCACCCCCGATAGGCAGCGTATCAGTCGGCAACACCACGGTGCCGCTCATCGGGATTCAGCTCGATCCCGCACGAATCGAGGATCCTCGCTGCCCTTTCTTCCCCGATTCGGTGATTCAGTGATGGCGCCGCGGATCGGCGTGAGCGGAGTGGTGCGCAGCTGGGATGGGGCGGACCGTACCGGGGTCAATGCCGCCTACGTGCGCGCCGTGCTGATCGCAGGAGGTGTTCCGCTGGTGCTCTCGCCACTTATGGGCACCCCGATGGCGGCTCGAGCTCTCGATGGGATCGACGGCTTGCTGCTCACCGGTGGTGAGGACATGGACCCGGCCTGGTACGGCGCCAGTCCGTCGCCCCACCTCGATCCGCCCAGTCGGGAGCGAGATTTGTTTGAGCTCGCGCTCTTTGCGGTGGCCCGTCAGCGCCGGATCCCAATTCTGGGCGTTTGCCGCGGTATTCAACTGATCAATGTCGCACTGGGCGGTACACTGTTTCAGGATCTCCCATCCGAGCGAGCCGGCTCCGTGGAGCACCGGCCTCAAGGCTCACGCGATGCCCGGAGCCATCACGTTCGCCTGGCTCCAAACAGCCGTGCAGCCCAAGTGTTGAGCACCAATGCGGTCAAGGTGAATTCATCACATCATCAGGGTATCAAGGAGTTGGCGCCTGGGCTGGTGGCGAGTGGCTGGACCGACGACAACCTGATCGAGGCGGTAGAGAGCCCGGCGGACGCTCCGTGGCTCCTCGCAGTTCAATGGCATCCGGAGGAGATGCACGCGGACCTACAGGCCGCGGACCACGGGCTGTTTGCCGCTCTGGTGCAGGCGGCGGAAGGAACCCGGAGTGATTTAGTGGGCGAACGACGGGAAGAGGAGCCGGCCACTCACGCCGTTGAGCGCGCTCCTTAAGGCAGGAAAACGTTCGGCCGCCGTCCGCAGCACTTCGTCCAGTCCGTACTGGTGGGCCAGCACGTGGTCGGAGGCCAGGCCAAACCCCCGGCTTCCCAAGGTTTCGTAGTAAGTGACATCGGGGCCAGCTTTGCGCAGGCGGCGTGCGGCGATATAATCGGGAAAGAGGCCGGTCAGCCAGAGCGCATAGTTTCCCAGGTGCACCATCACCTTGAAGCGACGATCCCCCACGGTCGCTTCCAGGTCGGCTAGAATGTCTATCAGGTACCGGTGACGCTGATCGTCGTTCCAATCAATGCGCCAAGCCCGGTCGCGCTGCCCAAACTCGAGCAGGAGTGCCGATAGATAGTCGGCCAGTTCCCGGTCTTGGAGACCGGAACCGAGCAGCGTATGGCGGATGACCACGTAAAAGAACAACGCTTCGGACGGCAGGAGCATCGAGCGGACGGTTAACAGCCGCTCGAGAAGATCCGGAGCATCGAGCAGCGCGTCTGGACCTTCGGTAGTCAGCCGCCGCTCCAGGTAGGCTCGTCGATGAGCCGAACCCCGGCTCAAGAGCAGGATCACCAACTGCAGGTCTGCCGCAGTCAGGCGGCCCCGCGTATTTGCACGGATCATGAGCACTCCTTTTTCAACAAAACCTGCGCCTCAGGCCGAGTTGCCTTCCGCTGCCGCCACTAATACTGGCCTGGAGCTGGTCCGCCGGCTCACCGCATTCGGTCAGGAAGTGGCGGGAACCCTGCGCCGGGCCTCCGTCGTCGATCTCCTGGTCCGCCATGTTCGGGAGAGTCTGACTCCCAGCGAAATAGCCGTGGCGCTCTTTCAGCAGACGGAGACGATCGACTTCGTCCTGGGCTGGCCTCCTGGCCGGTCGAATCCTCGGCCCCTGCTGGAGCTGGCCGGTCGCCGCGGCCCTATGCTCATCAACGACGGATTGGAGACGCTCCTTCGGGAAGCCGGCCTTGCCTCTCCCGTTGTGACGGCCGGGAGCTGGCTGATTGCACCCTTCATCGCCAAAAATAGAGTAACTGGAGCCATTGCGGTGCGCGGTGAGGCAGGTCGCTATGCCCCTGCCGACCTGGTCCTGCTCGAAGGGTTGGTTTCGCAGGCCAGCATCGCCCTGGAGAGTGCCCGGCTGATCGACCTTCATGACGATGGCCGCCGAACCTGGCAGGAAGTGGTGGATGCCATCTCTCCCGCCCTCTGCATCGTGGACCGTACCGGTGCAATCCGCCGCGCCAACCGAGCCTTTGCCGATCTGGTAAACGCACCACCTGCCAGCCTCATCGGTCGGCCTTGGCAGGCCTTTGCCCCCCCGGAGTGGTCGCAGGAGCTGCAACGGGCACTAGATCAGCAAGGAGTGGGCCTAGAGGTGGAGCTGCGTACCGGCGAGCGGACGTATGCTGTTACAGCGGTGCCAATTAGCAGCACCGACCGGTCGGCGGTGGTCCTCCTCTTTGACGATCAGACAGAGCGACGTCGATTGCAAGACCAGCTGATTCAATCGGAGAAAATGTCGGCCATCGGGCAGCTGATCGCCGGGATTGCCCATGACCTGAACAACCCGCTTACCTCGGTGGTCGGGTTCGCCGACTTCCTGACCGAGGTCCCCAATGTGCCGCCGAATATTCGCGAGCCCCTCACCGTGGTACGGGAGGAGGCCGAACGCGCGTCGAGCATCGTCCGCAATCTGCTCGGCTTTGCCCGGAAGCAGGAACACCAGCGACGGCCCACCGCGCTGAAGCCTCTGCTGGATGCCACCTTCGTGCTGCTCCGCAATCAGCTCATGGCTCAGCGGGTCGACGCCGAGATCGAGGTCGAGCCCGATCTTCCCATGCCGGACATAGATCCCAACCAGATTCAGCAGGTGTTCGTGAATCTCATCAACAACGCGGCCCAGGCTATCGCCTCCACCGGGCGCCCCGGTAACATTTTGGTCCGCGCTCGGCGTTGGCTCGACGGGGTTGCGGTCGACGTGATTGACGATGGACCGGGAATGTCAGAAACCCTCGCAGCTCAGGTGTTCGAACCCTTCTTCACCACCAAGGCGGAGGGCGAAGGTACCGGCCTGGGACTGTCGATCAGCCAGGGCATCGTCAAGGAACACGGCGGCCGCATCATGCTTTCCAGCGAGGAAGGCACCGGCTCTACCTTTACCGTACAACTTCCGCTCTCCACTCGATCGGCCGCTCCTCAGGAAGATGTCGGCACTCGGCCACCCAGCCGCCGGCTGCGGGTTCTCGTGGTAGACGATGAGCCCCACATCCTCCACTACATGCGCGCGACTTTCGAGGCGTGGGGACACATTCCCGTTGTGGCCGCCGACGGAGAAGAGGCCTTGGAGCGAGCGACCCGCGAGCAGTTCGATCTCATCATCTCGGATCTCCGTATGCCCCGCTTTGGGGGACGGGAGTTCTACGAGGAGCTGTCTCGCCGTAACCCGCGGATGGCGGCGCGTCTCGTCTTCAGTACCGGCGATACCGTTCGGGGCGACACCCTGACCTTCCTCGAAGGCCTGGACCGCCCCTACCTCCACAAACCTTTCAGTCTGGCCGACCTCAGGACCCTGCTGGCGGAAGTGGTCCGCGAGAGTGGAGCGGCCCCTGCCGAGCGGGATGCACCGGCGCTTGCTGGCGATCCACTCCCAGGCGCGTGAGTGCAGATTGTTCATATCGCTTCGGGACGGGAGTGGCGAGGTGGACAGCGACAAGTCTGGTTACTCGCTCGCGAGCTGCAAACCAGAGGAGTCAGCCAGGTCGTTATCACAACGTCCGCCAGTGAGCTGTCCCATCGATTGAGCGGGGCCGGGGTTCCCGTCCACCCGGCAACTTGGCAGGTGGGACTCGACCCCAGAGTTCTTCCAGCACTGTTCACGGAGCTTCACGGGCCTGCATTGGTCCACGCCCACGACGCCCATGCTCTCACCTTGGCCGGCGTGGGCGCGTGGTTTACCAGGTGCCCGCTGGTGGTAACCCGTCGGGTCACCTTCCCTCTCCGCCGTCGTTTCTTCTGGGGACGAGCCTGCAGGAT
>JBJMPB010000597.1:0-5132 GCA_045803455.1 Gemmatimonadales bacterium
CTCACGGTTCTTCCCCCCACCTCAACCGGTAAGCTGACCCGCTCCGCCCACTCCGTCCACGACCCGACATAGATGCGCACTCTCGGATAGCCCAACAGATATCGTAGGGTGAAATGGACGTGACTGGCTTCAGTGGTACTGTTGCAATACACGATGATGTTGCGATCGGGCGTGATGCCCTGTGTGGCGTAAGCGGCCTTCAGCTCTGCCGGCGACTTCCAGACGTGCCCAAAGCCCTCCTGCGTTAGATCGTCCTGCCAGTAGTGGTTGATGGCTCCAGGAATGTGACCTCTCCGCATCTGGGCTCCGGCCTGTCCCGCATATTGATCCGGCGGCCGCGCATCAATCAGCATCGCGCTGCGATCACTGATTGCCCGACGCACCTCTTCGAGTGATGCGCGCTCCGGGCGGAACGAGCCCAGGGGAAAATCCACTGCGCCAATCCTGGGGTACTCTCGGGCAAGAGGCCGCTGTTCCAGCTGCCACTTGAAGTAGCCGCCATTCAGCAGATACACCCGAGGGTGGCCGAACCCGGCGAGCAGCCAGGCCACGAAGGTGGCATCGATGTTTCGGGTCTCCCCTGCGCTGTAGATCACAACCGGCTTGCTGAAAGCGAGTCCCATACGCGAAAAGAGCTCGCTGTAGGCTCGCGCGCTCAGGAGCTGCACCGGAATCCCGCCGTCACTGGCCCGCAGAGTCTCGGGATTGAGATAGACCGCGCCCGGGAGGTGATCTTTCAGGTAGATGAACACGTCGGTTCGCACATCGACGATGTTCACCGGTCCCTTCTTCAGCCAGGCAGCCAGCTCATCGGTAGAGACCAGCCGGGGCGCGGGCGCCGCCCTGACCAGGGTCGAGAAAAGCAGCAATGCCGAAAGGACGCTCATGGCACGGAGTCCAGTCCCATATAGGCTCGCTCCTCCTCCAGATATACCCGCAACGCATTGCGGCGGCGCCGCGAGTTCAGCGACACCGGCCGGGTCTGGTCCGCCGGAGGAAGGCTCTTGAGCGCTCGCCCCATCGGAACTCCCTGTTCGACCGCCGCCCGCATCTCGGTCCTAAGGCCGGTGACGTACTTTCTGGTCTTGGCGACCAGCTCGGCGGGCTGCTGCGGAATGGCCCCGTGGCCGGGCACAACCACGCGTGGACGAAGGCTGTCGATAGCAGCCAGTGCCTTGAGCAGCTCACTGGAGTTTCCGTCAACCACCATCGTCACCCCGTCCTCGATCAGCAGATCGCCGGCAAAGAGCACCCGCTCCTGGGGAAGCCACACCGTAAGATCTCCAGCGGTGTGAGCGGCTCCTGGATGACTGATGATGATGGTGCGCTCTCCGAGCTTGAGCGTATCTACTCCGGTGACCGGACGATCGGGCGTATTGGCGAACTCAAATCCTCGCATCGCATCGAGCCCGACCACGCGCACCCAATCCGCAATCAGCGCGTCTTCGCCGGCCTCGGATGCCAGGACCCGCCGATCGGGGTGGGCGATGACTTTAGCCCCGAGCCGGCGGAACACAATAGCACCGAAATGATGGTCCGGGTGATGATGGGTAAGGACGAGCCAGGTGATAGGTGCCGGGGTGACTCGCCGGATCGCGTCGACCAGCTGCTGTCCCTGCTGCGGGCTCGCCAGCGCGTCGATGACGACAACACCTTCACTGGTGACCACGAAGCCGGCGTTGGGTCTGCCCTCAGAACCGCGGCCGGTATCACCCATGGCGGCGTACACGCCGGGAGCAAGGCGGCGAAGGATCGGCTGTGGCGGCGCGAAGGAGGCTCGCGGTCCAGCCAGAAATCCGGCGAGCAGAAGAACTTGAGGGAGCGAAAGGATCAGGCGGAGATGAAGCTGATGTTGACCGACTGTTTGAAGGAGGCGCCTTTGTTGTCGGACCATACCATCGTAAGTGGTGCTTCCTTGTCCGCTTTCAGAGTAAAACTTACCACCGGGTCTCGGCTAATTCCGGAGGTCCACTCGAACCGGGCGACTTCCTGGTTGCCGTAGGTGACCACTACGTCCTTGATGAAGTATGCCGGGATCGGATCGCCCTCGGTAGTTCGGAAGAAGCCGGTGTCCATCGGATGGGAAACCATCGCATTGACGGTAATGAGATCTCCCCGTCTGATCTGATCGGGGACCCGGATTCTGGCTTCGCCGATATCATTGATCATCATCCACATCCGTTGAGAGTGACGAGCACCCGGGCGTACCCGGCCCAAACCTCACCGTTACTGGTCTCCAGGATGGCGCGCACCCAGGTGGTGCGCTTCATCTTGATGCGGGTGGAGATAGACACCGAGCCGATGGCCGGTGTCAGCTGAAACGCGGCGAGATGCGGGTCGGGGTTGTGATCCACGATGAGGTGGACGCCTTTCACATACCGATCATCGCTCATCGGCAGGTCGCTCTCGATGATGACCGGAACCACCCGGCCATCCTCGGCTACGACAGGCATGTCCAACTGCACGTGTCCCCGTCGAATGGAACGATCCCCGAAGAGCTGCTTCAGGATACGGGCGACTTCCTGATTGGGCACTTCGGGATCTTCGGGCCCAATATCGAGCCCGGTTGCGGCCAGCAGCCGTTCGGTGCGCGAGGTCAGCAGCCCGGTTAGGGCCAGCGCGCAGGAACGGAAGAAAGCTCTGCGTTCACTCATAAATGCAAGGTCGGACGGGGTCCGGCCCAAGTCAAGCGAGCCTCACTATGGCCTCAGGTCCAGACGGTACGAAGCCGGGTCGTGCTCGATATATGTCTCGCGAGCAGCAGCCTGGCTGACGGTGGCTGAGTACTGCGAGCCGACGCGCTCGTCGGGAATGTGAATGCGGGCCACGATCCCGGAGCTCAGATTGCCGGTCAGAATCACCTGCAGCGTCGCAGGATCCGGCCGGCTGGTGTAGAGGGTGTACCCGGGGGCATCCACCGAGTCCACCCGGCCGCCTGTCACCGTGAAAAGCAAAGCGCCTTCATCATTGAACGGCGTGGACAGAGAGACTTGAAGCGCCGCCGCGACCGGAGCCGAGGGCTGCCCCGAACAGCCGTTCAGCATGCCCACTGCGCCGGCCACTACGACAAGCCAGCCCCGAGGGAGCGTGGCGACCTTCTTCATGGTTTGGTGCTCCCCGCTATCTCCGACGGTGCCGACGCTCGGGAACGATCTTCGGCCGCCAGAAAATCTCCCAAGTCGTACACTCCGTTTCGGTTCCCTGCTGCATCGAGGAATGCCGCTTCCTCGGGCCGCAGGTTTGTCGTCCCGAAGAGCGCGTCGGCGGCTCCGCTGAGCTGCACCACCTGAATGGCGATGAAGTTGGCGGTGAGGTCGAAGGGATGCCGCATTATCAGCGTGAGGGTGTCAGTCGCCGTGCTCGTGTCGCCGCTCCACCCCAGAAACACCGCTCCGGGTTGAGAGTTCGCTCGAACCGACGTCTGCGACCCTTCGGTCAGAAATACGCCGGTGCTGAGGTCTCCCGCCACCGGTGAGGTGATCGCAGCTCCAGTCGCGCCCTGAACGCTGGTCCGGAGACGATGAGCCACCGCGACCTGCGCCACGATTGTGTCCGGCTCTGCCCCTATGGTGACGCTGTGGGTCTGGCCCCCAGCGTCACTCCAGGCCAGAAAGTCGAATCTGCTGCGGCCCGATTCATCGAGCTGGGCGGAATCGACCGCTAGCTCAACCGTGCTCCCGGGCTCGAAGAACTGATCGATCCGCGAGGTCGGGGTGCCGTTAACCCGAATTCGGGCGGGTGGATGATCGGCGGCGAACACCGACCGGTAGCCGATGAATCGGAAGGCCATGCTTCCGCCGGGTGTGACTTGAACAATGTGATCCAGACAGAAGTGGGCGAAGGCGCCCCCGTTGTCGGTGACCGCAGGTCTGGTTGTACGGCAGACCGAGGTGTTCCCGGTCGAGCCCGGATAGCTGTCGCCTTTGTCCCCCCGATTTCCGCGACCGGGGAGGCCGAGATCGTTGCGGCCATCGGCCTGCACCAGAGCCACCCCATGGGTAGATCCCGCGTTCACCCGATTGTCTTGATCGAACCCATGCTGGTCGATCTGGCCCTGATCGATGTGCCAGATCAGCAATCCCGGGGACTTTTCGCGCAAACCGAAAGCGGAGTTCATTTGCGCGGTATCGCTCTCCTGCGCCTGGCGATTCTCCAGGAGGTAGAACTCGTCGGTGCCGGGCACCGGGAAGTACAGGACGGTATCCGAGCTTGCCACCGGACCCAGGACTACGTCTCGGCCAAACCCCAGTGTGTCAACGGCGACCCAGCCCATCTCGAATAGTGACCACGCCTCGTACCGCGATGGGCTGTAGGGGCGAGCGTAATTGCCGCTGCCCATCAATCCCCACTCGCCGATCCCCTGGGTGGCGAGGGTGCTGTTGAGCTCGGTGTCGTACAGATCGGGCAAGCCGAAGGTGTGGCCGGTCTCATGGGCTACCGTCCCGATCGGCATCGGCGCCAGAACGTCGCAGGCGGTGCTGCCTCCGAGCGCGCTCTGCATGATGTAGTCATCTACCTTGAGAAATTCACCTGGGTGGCCGGTCCAGGGTGTGCGGGTGACATACGGCGATCCTTCGTTCCACGCCCGAATGATGAACCGATGAGCCCAGATGTGGCGGGAGTTGGAACATGCTCCATCCTGGTCGGCTTGCAGGAAGGTGACAAAATCAACGAACCCGTCGTCATCACCCGAGTTGGGCTGGCCGTCAGGTCCATCGTTATCGAACTGACCCCAGAGGTTCGCAGTACCGGTCGGAAGAGACACTTTGTCCAGCGATCCGATCAGCAGTTCGCCCATTCGGCTCACTGCCCGCGACGGACAAGGCGCGAGCACACCAATCCCGTTGCAGCCGTCCTCATAGTAGGTATCCGTCGTGTCGGCAGTGACCCAGGGAAACACTCGGCCTTCCACCGTGAGGTTGCCATTGGATAGCTGTTCGTAAAAGGACTTGAGGCTGTAGGGACTGCCCGGCGGGGCTGGGCTGAAGAACAATTCCTCATACCGGCTGGCTGGATACGGCGCCGGAACGTTTTTAAAGGCAATTGGGACGACGGGGATGATGATCCGGCCACTCACGCGCGAGGCGCCAAAAGCGGTGGGCGCGGCGAGATTCAGGGCGCCGATGGAGCCA
>JBJMPB010000627.1:0-4616 GCA_045803455.1 Gemmatimonadales bacterium
TGGTCACCTATGTAGATGGCGTCCCCGTCTCACCGGGTTACCGCTCCTTGGGATACGGCAATCCACCGCGGTTGATGCGGGGAAGCGAGATCAGCGTCGGAACTAATGCCATAGAGGAGGCATCCCTGACGACCGGCGCTCCATCTGCCGAGTTCGGGAACGCAATGGCAGGAGTCGTCTCGATTCAGACCCGCACCCCTACAGAGCTATTCACTGGAGCTCTAGCGTATGAGACCGATGAGCCGTTCGGCGTCAATCACAGTCTCGGGTTTAACCGAATTCAGGGCAACCTGGGCGTTCCACTCGGGAGCAACCTGGGGTTCTTCTTATCGGGTGTGCTCGAGGGGCAGCAATCGCAGCGGACGGGATTCGATGCGGAGAAGGCGCCCATCTTCGTGTCCGCCGGCGTCGATACTACCGTTTCGGTTCCAAGCGAGGCCGGGAACCCCGTGTCTGACACTACCTACGTGCCAGTCTACCGCTTGGCCGCATCGCGCGGAAATTGCGACGCTTTCGCGGGAAGCACGAACGAGGGGATTCGTACCAACTATGGGCGATCCTGCCAGGGTGTACGCACACCAATGAGCGCGGTATCGACCTACGAGCTGCAGGGAAAGCTTCATTACACCTATGGCCGCGGCTCTAGGGTCACGCTGAGCTACCTGGGGAGCCAGAATCAGGGCCGTCTGTTCGACTACTCCACCATCTACAACTCCGCCACCCAGAGGGGTTATCGCCAGTGGAGCCAAGTCGTGACCCTTAACTGGACCCAGGATCTGCGGCGCACGGCCGAGCGGGCGCTTGCGCTGGAGACCTATCTCTCGTACCAGCAGGACCGCGCGAACGAAGGCCCTTTGACCACGGAGAGCGAGCTGGCCAGCCGGTCTCCCTTTGGTGGTCTTCTCCTCCGGCCACTCGGCTTCCTCTTCAACTTCGACAACTTTCCGGTGAATGACGAGCTGGTTGATAATCTTCGGGAAGACCGTCCCAAAAGCCGACGAGCCCCTTACGACGTCGAGAATTCGGGTCAGTACAATTTAGTAGAGGAGTTCAGTAATAACGCCTACGGCCTCCCGGGTTGGTCGGAGTTTGGGGGGCCGGTGGGCAATCTGCGGCTGCTGCGAGAAAGCCGCTACATCGGCAAGGTCAATCTGGACTGGCAGGTCGATCGCTACAACCGAGTTCGCACCGGTGGCGAGTTTACCCACCATTCGATAGATCGATATGAGACCGACCTTCAGTCCGCCCTCCTAGCCGATGCCTACCTCGAGAAGCCCGTTCGTTGGAACCTTTTTCTGGAAGACCGGCTGGACCTCGGGGATGTCGTTCTGGTCGGCGGGCTCCGCTTCGACGCCTACGCCTCCAGGGCCAGCCGCGATCTGCTTCTCGATACCGTGCGGGCCAGCGCAACGTTTGGGGAGTACCTCGCAGTGAGGAAGGCCGCCCAGTACGGCGCCGATGGCGGCACCTTTGAAGGAAAGCCGTTGGTAAGGACCCAGCCCGACCAGTCTCATGGGTACCTGAGTCCCCATGTTCAGGTCTCATTCCCCATATCTGCCCGGACCAACTTTCGCCTGTCGTATGCTCACCAGGTTCAGGCGCCTGACTTTGCCCTCGTGCTCGCCGGGGTCAATTTCGGAGGAGCCGGGACCGATCTCGACTTCGGCAAGACCATCCTCTTCGAGTTTGGAGTTCGTCAGGCGTTCAGCGACGACATGGTGTTGGACGTCGCGGCGTATAACAAGGACCATCTGTCAGTGGCCTCCGCACGCACGTTTAGCCTGATAAACCCTCTCACCGGATCCGCCGATCTCTACCAGAAATTCACCAATGCGGACTTCGGAAACACGCGCGGCATCGATATCCGACTGGACCGTCGAATTGGCAATCTCTTCAACGGGACTGTCTCATACACTTTCCAGGACTCGAAGGGCACCGGCTCGGATCCGTTCACCAACCAGGATGCAGGGGTGGTCGCCCTGGAGCAGATTGGAGGAGCCATTGTCACTTCGCCTCAGGTCATCCTTCCAACCGATTTCAGCCGTCCCCACAACCTAGCGGCGGCGGTTTCAGTCACCTTCCCCGATCATTGGGGTGGAGGCAGCTTGCCCGGCGCAGTCCTGCGGAACCTGGGGCTGTTTACGACCTTCCGGTATGCCAGCGGTACTCCCTACACAAGCTGCTCGGCTGCGGTCGGGAATGAAGCTGTGTTCTCCGACGCCCCTGGATGCGCCCAGGGCGCGGGCCGAACCAACAGCGCCAGGTTGCCGGCGTGGCGGCAGCTGGATCTCCGGCTCACCAAGGGCTTTGCTGTGGGACGGCTCGGGATGACAGCTTATCTCGATGCCCGCAATCTGCTCAACTTCGTCAACACACTGCGGGTATTCAGCGAAACCGGTACTATCGTCAACTCGACGGACCGGCAGAATCGGTGGTCCACCGACAGCTCCGATTACGCAATCGAGGCTAAGGCGTCCGAGGTCTATGGTGGCGATGGGTCCGTGGATCTGCGGTTCGGGGGTATCGACGCCGCCGGTTGCGCTGGCTGGCGGAACGGAGCGGGAAAGCCGGCTGCACCAAACTGCGTCTACCTGATCCGGGCCGAGGAGCGCTTCGGCGACGGCGATCACGTTTTTACTCTTTCCGAGCAGCTCCGTGCGTCCGATGCGCTCTATGCCGCAGTAGGTCGAGCGTCGAGCTTTTTCGCCCGGGGGCGGCACAATTTCACCGGCGATCCACGCCGGCTCCGTGTCGGTGTGGAAGTCTCCTTTTGAAAGCTCCCGTCTCCGTTTTCCTCATGGCCGCGCTTCTCGTCCAGCCTGAGCTGTTGGGCGGCACCACGCGTCCAAGGCCGGGTCATCCCAACGGCTTTCGCTTGTTCGCGCGGTCCGTCGGGGCCCTCACTATCAATCGAGTGTACTGCGGCCTCGCCTCTACCGGGCAAGTTTGTGTGGACAGCACCAGCTCGAATGCTGTAGGTGGCGGGTTTTGGCCCAAGGGTACGGCGGACCAGTACATCTTCAACTCCGGGTTCCAGATCGCCGGCATCGTAGCCGATGCTCCAGATAACCCCTGGGCCGGGGATACCACCAGTGCCACCTTTTATAATGCCGCCGGCTTCACTGATGGGGAGCCGGTGCGCCCCATCTTCAACGCTAGCGATCCCGCCGACCTGGGCGCATGGCCCGCAGCCGCTTACGTCCCGGATGGTGATGCTTCCCAGGAGCTTTTCAATCCACTTCTCCGAGGGCGCCAAACCGCGTCTCAGGGCGACGTCTGGTGGCTGTCCTGGGAAGGCAACCGGGCGGTCGCGAGCTTCACCAAGCGGCCTCATCCCCTCGGAGTTCTCCTGGAACAGCGAGGCATGGGCTGGAACTTCCCGGCCGGCAACGAGGACGTTCTCTACTTCATCTATACCATCTACAACATCACTTCAACCAATCCCGCTGACTACGCCCAGGTTCGGCCGTCGATGAAGGAGATCTTACTGGAGAAGGCCACTGATTTTCAGCAGCTCAACAATGCAGCGTTCGACGTAAACCTGCCGCCCAGTGGGTATCCCATCCGTGACCTTTATGTCGCCTTCGCGGCCGATATGGACGTGGCCCAGGCAGGGCTCAACTATTCTTCCGTCAACCTGCCATTCGCCCTGGGGTACACCTACGATCATAGCTTCAGTCGTCTCGAGCACTGGACCTTCGATCCCACCATCTTCGGGCCGCCGTTTTTCGCCGGGAGCGGATTCGCAGGGGTGAAGTATTTGCGCAGCCCGATCAATGAAGCTGGAGAAGAGGTGGGGCTCACCCTGTTCGGCAATACTATTAACCAGGGCTCTTTCGACGACCCATTAAATGCCCAGCAGCTATACCGCTACCTCTCAGCCACTCTGGATCCGGGCTTGGGGGATAGCAAGTGCAACAGCGGGGACCCCCAGATCACCCATATATGCTTTGTCAATAGTTCCCAGCCTGATGACATTCGCTTCTTCCAGTCCTCCGGTCCGATGACGCTAAAACCGGGCGAGTTTGGCTCGGTCGTGGTCGCCTACATCTTCGCGGCACCGGTAGCTGATCCAGCCTGCTCCCCCCCCTGCGACATACGTCCCGGAGACCCTACGATTCTGAGCGATAAGGCTCGAATGGACGCCGGCGTGAACCCTGTCGACCGGCTGACCGGCTATCGTGGCCACCGGGATGCCAATGGAAACGGCCGAGTGGAGCAAGAGGAGTTCGACGTAGTACCCAGATCGCTGCTGGGTAAAGCTCTGGTAGCTCAAGAGGTCTTCAATCACGGGTTCCTTCTTCCCTTTGCCCCCGAATCACCGCCCTTCTACTTGATCGCGGGCGACAATCAGGTCACGGTCCTCTGGCAGCCCAGTCCCACGGAGCCGCGCGGTGATCCCTTCTTCCCGATCGCCAGTTCGGCGACCATTCCCCCTCCCGGCGGAGGGGCACCGGTATCGAATCCGCTTTATGACCCCAACTACCGCCAGTTCGATGTGGAGGGCTATCGGATCTACCGGGGGCGGGTCGATTCCCCGAACGAGCTTCAGCTCATCGCGCAGTTCGACTACGGCGGTACCTTTATTCGTGACTTCCAGGGACAGGTCAATCCTG
>JBJMPB010000669.1:0-12794 GCA_045803455.1 Gemmatimonadales bacterium
CTCCTGCACCGCAGCCAGGTTGGGCGGGTTGATGCCCGGATCGGCCAGCTGCACCAGATAGGGCCCATCACAGATCACGTACGCGCTGGGGTCTCCAGCGCCGCACTCCGCGGCACCCGACGGCGGCGCACCGCTGAGCCAGCGGTTCTCCAATGTGGCGCGCAGATTTCGCCAGGTCTCGAGATCGATGACGAACTCCGGGTCCCAGGTAGTACTTCGAGCGGGAGCCCGGTACAGGTAGAAGTTCCGGTCGTCGCTCCCCAGCTTGATGAAGGCCTGGTACTCGCCAGCCTCCCATTCCGTGCCCCGCCCTCGCATCCACACTCGGAGCGTTCGATAGCTCAGCATGTTCTGGGGACCGGCGGGAAATCGGAGATACGCTTCGGCCCGATCTCCGGGCTCCAGTCCCCTGGCAATCAGGCGCAGGGATTTCTCGTTGATCTGAGTACCCAATGTGGCGCGGTCTACTCCACGGCGGGTTGCCCCTTCGAAAACACCAGGCGGGGGCTCGTATCCCAGGTCGGTCTGGTTTTCGGTGGAGATGATCGAAGCGATAACTTCACCGGTCGGCTCCCCCAGCGAGCCGGAAAGGCCGGCGATCGGAGTCTCGGCCCGGCGGATCCAGGGGGATCCGACCAGGCGGAGCCGAGCCATGGCGAATTTGGCCACGACGTCGGGCTGATTTGGATCCGGAGGGGCCACCACCGTCATCCGCAGATGTTGGATCAGCCTGAGGTTGGGGGTGCCGATGGTATCGTCAGGAGTACGGATGGGGATGCGGTACAGCTGCCAGCCGCTGGGGCTGCCATTGCTGAGGACCCGCCCATTGCGGACGTAATACTTGTCTCCGGCAGTAAGGCTGACAACGTAGCGGAAGACGCTCTCGTTGGATCCCGTGGCGTCGAGGACGTTGTCGCCGTTCAGATCCTCAGTATCCAGCGCGCCATTACCGTTGGTGCAGCGACCGCTCAGATCGCCCCAGGGAAAGACCGGCACCGCGGTGCTCAGCTGGCGTTGACAGAGCGGAAGGTTGCGGACCGCTCCTCCAGTCGTCGCGTCAACCAGAACATCGGGGCGGTCGCCCAGGATCCCGGTGTCGGCCACCTGAGCGTCGAAAATGTCGATGCTGCTCCGCTCCGTGTCGAGTCGCCCTGAGCCGATGTACTGACGCCCACTGTACGTGGTGTCGCTCCCGTTGGTGAAGATGCTGTCGGGGGCAATGCCAAGCGCGTCCTCATTGACCGTGCCCAAGTCGAACACCAGCCGCACCCCCGCCGCTTCGGCCGTGCGTGCTCCCGGGTCCTGAAAGACCCAGAACTCGAGATACTCGTCGCGGGTGAGATCCAGTCCGGTGGGACTGAGCGGGGTAACCATCGAGCGCCAACGGGGGCGACCGAGCCGTTCCGGCTGGCTCCAGCGCGAGGCATTATTTTGCTTGACAACTCCACCCGCGGTGTCCGCATGGAGAGTTAGATAGAGCGCAGTTTCCTGCTGTTCTGCCTGTCCGGCAATCCGGATCAAGGTGTCGATGTCCTGGGCTCGCAATTCGACTGGTTGATTGGTACCAGGCTGAGGAATGAGATTTTGCCAGGTCAGGGCCACCGCATCCTCGAGAAGAAAGCCCCCGGCAAAACCAATGTCCTCCACGCCACCAGCCTGCTGTGGCTGGCTGCCAAATTCCCAGACATTCTCCTGCAGTGACAGCGGTATTCCGGCCTCCGCCTCGAACTCTTCAACGTAGGCCTGCCCCGATCGATTCTGGTCCGGCTTGGTAAAGGCAAACTCAGCGTTGACATCGAGCAGCGAGGGGGCGATCGCAGGCTTGCTCGTGAGTTGACTGAGAAAGCGGCTTACGCCGCTGGGTTTGAAATGGAGGGCGGTGTTGACTCCTCCGATCAGATTGGCGGAGGCTTCGAAGCCGAGCGGCGGCCGGTTGAATGCGCTCTGCTCGCGTTGGTACATGCCGATGAGGTTGACCGCTCCGACTTGTCCCAGATTGTAAGTGGTGGCCATACCGAGAATCGTGGTGGGGGCAACGGCAAAGATCCCCTGCTCCTCGAACCGCGCCGTGATCTGTCCGGTGCCCGTTCCGAAGAGAACGTCCGGGTTTAGAAAGGTGACCTGGCCGAGCTCGTAGGAGATGGTATAGTCCGTCCCCCGCTCCAGATGCCTCCCGCCCAGCAAGAGCTGTTCACTTCCTTCCCGGATCTGCAAGGCGCCCAGGCTTAAAGTCGACCGGTCGCCGGCGCCGGAGGAGTTGTATCGGAGCCGCACCTGAAATCGGGCCGGCGGCCCCTGCGCCAGAAGCAGATAAAGCGGTGTGCGATAGAGTGAGTCCGAACGCTCGGCAGGGCTCAGGCGGGGATCGGCAAAGGGAGTAAGTGTGGGAAAAATGATGTACGATTCCTTGAGAACCTCCGAGGCGTCCGGGTCGCGCGGACGGGGAAACAACCGGTTGTCCCGGTCGAAGACGTTTTGATCGGTCGAGGACGCCAGCCCGAGCAGGGCCAGATAGGTGCTCGCCTGCCCCTGGGGCCGTTCGGAACGATTCACCGACAAGTTGACCAGCAACGATGAGCGGTCCAAGTCGGCTCCCGCCGCTCGGTAGATCTGCCGCATCTCATGGCGGAAGGTGACCGCCTCGGGTCCGGTCTTGGGAGCTACGATCAACCGCAAGCTGTCGCTCGACGACTGCCCTTGGTCCTCGGCCGGAAAGCTGCCAACGGTTGTTCCCGCCGCAGTCGTATAGCTCACAGCCAGATAGTCGTTCTGATCCAGCTTCGTGGCCAGCGCAAACCACAGCCCTGAGGGGTCGATGTAGTAATCGGTCCCCTGGATCAGCAGCTGCCAACGGACTGGCCCGAAGCTCTGCGCCGGGTCGATGGTCCGGGCCAATGCGGTGATGCCGCCGAGATTCGGATCGGCACCGCTCTCGGTCTGGGGAGGCCGGTAGCGATAGACCCGTACCTGGACCGGCTGAACAGCAGCAGCGAGTTCGGCGATGCTCAAATTCAGGATATCGATAGCGGGATAGTTGGGGATGGCTGTGGTTGGGTCCACCACCCAGAAGAAACGTCCGGTCTCGAAGTCCAGGTCACGGAGTTGCCGATCCTGGGGCTGGCTGGTGGTCTGACCGATGGTGTAGACCCGCTCGGCAACCTGGCTTCCCTTTTGAGTGGCCGCTAAGGTCTGAAACTGAAGAGGCCCGACCTCGAACCGGGCGTTCACCCCGAAGTTGTTGGCCGGAATGGCCGCGGTGATGAACCTGGATTGGGGCGGCTGAAAGGTGACGGTTCCTACCTCAATCCGCCGAACGATCTCGTCCTCCAGTCCCTGGTAGTAAACTTGGATGTTGTTGTTGGCCGAGAAGTCCCGTTCGGTATCGTAGTCGATCGCAAGGTGTACCCGCTGCCCGATCACTCCGCCCGACCTGACATTTACCTGATTGTCGAGCCGAGGTGGCTTGAACCCGCCCTGGCAGCCCGAGTTGGGATCGAGCAGCAGCGCGGGCGAGCACCGCTCGTTCTTGAGCCGATCGGTTCGGATTTCCAGTCTCACTTGGCCGTCCATGGCCAGGTCGGCATACTTCTTGGATAGCCCGAGCGCACCCTTATCCTGCTGGGGGGCCTCCTCTTCTTCAGAAGGCAGGGGTCGAAGTGGCTCCCCGTAGAGGGTCAGGAGCCGCTGGGAGATGGATCGCTCCCGGCGGGTGGAGTCGAGCACCGCGGATACCGTGCTGTCCCAGGCGAATCCCCGAAGCAACGGCGAGAGCCGCTCGGCGCCGAGCCATGGAGCGCGCAGCTGCTCGGGCTCTTTCAGGCCTAGGGAGGAACTGGCAAAGCTGAGCCGGACCCCAAAGTTAACAGTTTCGGCCCGTGCCGTTTCGGCTTGGCCCACCAGAACCCGCGGTTTCGTGATGAAGCAGAACAGGGCGACGAGAAGGCGCGCCACTCTAGCGGAACACAGCGATAAGTCGTGAGCGTTGTTGAAGATAGGCAAATATAATGGCCGGACCAAACCCCTACAACCAGAGTAGTTACCTCAGGTGAGACTGCTCAGCCGATACCTCCTGCGGCAGCTGGCTGCGCCGTTTGCCTTCGCCCTGGCGGCCCAGACCAGCTTGATGCTGCTGAGCCAGATTGCGAAGAAGTTCGGCGCCCTTGTTGGCAAGGGCCTGTCCTGGACCGTGATCGGGGAAGTGTTTGCCCTGAGTCTTCCCTTCATCATTGCTATGACCTTGCCCATGGCAGTGCTTCTGGCCGTGCTGTACACCTTCAGCCATCTCGCCGCCGATAACGAGATCACGGCCATGCGAGCCAGCGGCATCAGCGCCTACCAGGTGCTCAAGCCGGTGCTGATCTGGGGCGCCTGTATGGCCGCATTCAACTTTGTGTTCGTGGATCAGGTTCTGCCCCGGAGCAACGCCCGGCTCCGGGCCTTGTTGATCGATATCGGCCGGAAAAAACCCACCTTCGAGCTTCGAGAGCAGGTGATCAACGAGGTGCCTCCGTCGCAGTACTTCCTTCGGGCGAGCCGCATTGATGCTGCCACCGGGAAGCTGCGCGGGGTGACCATCTACGATGTGGGAGGAGAGGCCAGCCGGCGAATCATCTACGCCGACAGCGGCTCCATGGCATACGCGGAAGGCCAGACCGATCTCAGCCTCCGGCTCTACGATGGATCGATCCACCAGTACCGGCCGGCTGAGCCTACCCGTTTTCAGCTGACGTACTTCTCGGTGAATGACATCCGGGTCAAGAACGTGTATGACCAGTTGCAGCGAAACACCAGCGAGTCCATTCGGGGAGACCGCGAGATGAGCACTTGCGAGATGCTCGAGGTCATCCGCGATGCGAGACAGCAGCAGGAAGAGGCCCGGGAGGAACGCTCCCTACTGGTGGTCAACGATCTCCGGCTGCTGCTCAGCCTGCCTCGGGTCGAGAGTGCTCCGGTTCGGCCGCCGAAGATCAACGCCGCTTACTGCGGCTGGTTCAAGTCTTTCCAGAATCTGATTCTACCCAAGACGGCCAAAGCACAGTCCAGTGCACAGCAGCCAGCTCCTCAGGCCCGATCAAAGCCACCGCAGACAGCGGCCCCTCAGAAGTCCGGCGTCAAGGCGGCACCGGTCCCGCTGAAGCCCGCGCTCCGTCCTCCGTCCCGGCCCAGGGTGAAGCTGTCCAGCTGGTCCGAGGCGACGTCGGCGGCGGACAGGGTGCGGGAGGCGGACCGGAAGGCCGACCGCTACGCGGTTGAGGTCCACAAGAAATGGGCGATCAGTCTGGCCTGCGTTTCCTTCGTGATCGTCGGAATCGTGATGGCGCTTCGCTTTCCCCGGGCGGGCATCGGTCTGGTCATCGGCGGCGGGCTGGCGGTCTTCTCGATCCACTACGTGGGCCTTACCGCCGGAGAAAGTCTGGCCGACCGCGGCCTAGTTTCCCCCTGGGTGGCCATGTGGACACCCAACATCGTGCTCACCATAGTGGGGATCCTGGGACTGGTCCGGGTGAGCCGCGAGTCCGGCAGCACCCGGGGAGGCGACTTCCAGGAAATCCTGGATGGAGTCCGTCACCTGCTGCGCCGGATTCGGGCAGCGGTTATCCGATGAAGGCCTGGATCGCGCGGCTCCGGCGGTTCCGGCCGATGGGCCTCCGCCATCTCGACCGCTATGTGCTGCAGAGCTGGATCCGGATCTTTGCGTTGACCGCACTCGGATTCCCGCTGGTCTCGATTGTGATCAACCTGACGGACACGCTGAACCGATTACTGGACCGCGGTCTGACGATGAAGGAGATCGTGGTCAGCTACATCTACTCCATCCCGGAGAATGCGTTCATCGTAATGCCCGCGGCGGTGCTCTTTGCCACCGTGTTCACGGTCGGCGCGATGGGCCGGCACTCCGAGCTTACCGCGGCCAAGGCGGGAGGTCAGAGCTTTCACCGGTTGATGCGGCCCATCTTCATCGCCTCGGCGATGGCGTCGGCCCTGGCTTTCGTAGTGGGTGAGCTGGCGCCGGGCACTACTGCGCGCCAGCTGGAGATTCAGAAGGCCAAACAGGCCCGGCCAACGCGGACCCGGTTCAATTTTGTGTACCGGGGAGACCAGGGCTGGGTGTACACCATCCGCTCCCTCGATGTGGTCAACCGTCAGCTCAAGCAGCTCATGTTCGAGCGGCAAGGCACCGGTCTCAATTACCCCGGCCTGGTTCTGACGGCGGACAGCGCCACCTACGACGACTCGCTTAAGATCTGGCGGTTACGCCGCGGAGCGAGCCGGATCATAGCGGGACCCGCGAGACAGGCGACGTTCAACTTCCGGACGATGCGGCTTCGGGCTTTGCGCCAGGCCCCTACCGACCTGCTGGCGGAATCCAAGGCGCCCGATGAAATGCGGTATGCCGAGCTGGGCCGCTACATCGACGCGCTGAAGCGCTCGGGGAATGACGCCAACAAGCTGATCGTGGAGCAGGCCCTGAAACTGGCACTGCCCGCAACTTGCCTCATCATTGCCCTGTTCGGTGCCCCTCTGGCGGTGACCACACCCCGGGCTGGCGCAGCGGTTGGGGTAGCGATCAGCCTCGGCACCACCGTGATATTTCTCTTGTTTGTGCAGATCACCAAGGCCATTGGCGCGGGCGGAGTCATCGATCCGACCGTGGCAGCCTGGATCCCCAACGTGGTCTTCCTGTTTGCTGGGCTGGTACTCCTTGCGAAGGTTAGGACCTAGCTGGAAGCATCTCCACGTTGAGGTTGATGAATCAGACCCAACCATAAATCCTGCAGTCTCAGATAGATCCCTAGTGGCCTTCGTGCCTTAGTAGTGAATTCGGCGCAAGCTGGACCCCCTCCTACGCCTCCGGCCCTATGCTCGTTTGACGTATATTTCAGCCCATGGCGAACCCAAACCCTGTCATCGTTGGAACCGGAATCGCCGGGCTCTGGACTGCTTGGCGGCTCGCCTCCGAGGGTGGCTCAGCCGTCCTCATTACCAAGGAAACTCTGGTTGACAGCGCCAGCGCCTGGGCCCAGGGCGGCATTGCGGTTGCCCTGGGACCGGGAGACAGCCCGGGGCAGCACGCGGCCGACACCTTGGCTGCAAGTGATGGGCTGGCCGACCCCGAAGCGGTTCGAATTCTCACTAATGAGGGCCCCGACCGGATCTACGAGCTGCTGGAACTGGGAGCCAAGTTCGACCGCGGTCCGGACGGCCGGCTCCGGTTAGGCCTGGAAGCCGCCCATACACGACCCCGAATCATCCACGCAGGCGGAGACCGGACCGGCGCTGCGCTCATCAGCTGTCTGGCCCAGGTGATCAGCGATCACCGCGAGATCGAGATCCTGGAGCACACCGAGGTCACCGGCCTGCTCAGTCAGAAGGGTTCCGTCGCCGGGGTCACCCTGATCCGGCAAGGCGGCCCAGCCGAGACCCTGGCGGCATCGGCCGTCATTCTGGCGACCGGAGGAGTGGGCCAGCTGTATGAGGTCACCACCAACCCGCGGGTGGCAACTGCGGACGGTTGGGCGCTGGCCCACAAAATCGGCGCCCAGCTCCGCGACATAGAGTTCCTGCAGTTTCATCCCACCGCGCTGAAAATTTCCGGGCTCAATCCGGCGCCGCTCATCTCCGAAGCCGTCCGCGGCGCCGGAGCCGTGCTGCTGGACCAGGCCGGCCATCGCTTTGCACTGGATTTCGACAGTCGAGGTGAGCTTGCTCCACGGGACATTGTTGCCCGCGCTGTGGCTGCAGCCGATGCCGCCGGCGGTGCCTGGCTCGACGCCCGGGGCGTCCAGGACTTTCCCGTCCAGTTCCCCGGCATCACCGCGATGCTCGCCCGGTATGGTCTGGATGCTGGGAAGGATCTCCTGCCGATCGCGCCGGCCCTGCACTACGCCATGGGAGGGATCCAGACCGACCTCAACGGGCGAACCACTAAGCCGGGCCTCTGGGCAGTAGGGGAAGTGGCCCGCACCGGCGTGCACGGCGCCAACCGCCTGGCCTCCAATTCACTGCTGGAAGGTCTCGTGTTCGCTGACCGCGCCGGGCGCTCGGTCGCCCGAAGGTCGAAAGGCAAGGCGGCGGCGAGTCTCTCCGGTGCGGACGCCATGGTCGAGGAAACGGGAGCGGACCAGGAGTACGAATCCACCCGCGAGCAGATGCGCCACTTGATGACGGCCAATGTGGGGCTGCAGCGTAGCGAGGCCTCCCTGCTCCAGGCCGAGCAGGAGCTGGAGCGACTCACCGGCACGGCGCCGGTGGAGGCCTGGCGGACGAGAAATCAGCTGCTTGTGGCCAGACTGATCACCCAGGCAGCCCGCCGCAGACGGGAAAGCCGGGGAGGGCATCGCCGCACCGATTATCCGCCGGACTCACTCAAACGCGAGGCCGTCTGATGGCGGTCTCCACCAATGGCAATCTTTCCCTCCCGGTCATCGAGGCCCCCCAGGAAACGCCGGAGCAGATCGCGGAGCTGCAGGCAGAGATCCGCCGGCTGGCCCGAGCCCGGAACGCGGTGGTGCTCGCCCACAATTACCAGCGCCCCGAGATCCAGGATGTGGCCGACTACGTGGGCGATTCACTAGGCTTGTCCCGCCAGGCAGCAGGCACGCAGGCTAACGTCATCATTTTCTGCGGCGTTCACTTCATGGCGGAGACCGCGGCCATTCTCTCACCCCAGAAGCGGGTTCTGCTGCCCGACCTGCGCGCTGGGTGTTCCCTCGCGGCGACCATAACGGCTGACGATGTCCGGACATGGAAGGCGCAGTTTCCCGGATACATCGCCGTAGGCTACGTCAACACCACGGCGGAGGTAAAAGCCGAGCTGGACTACTGCTGCACCAGCGGCAACGTGCTCGATGTCATCGACGCTATCCCGGAAGACAAAGGGATTCTCTTCCTGCCCGACTTCTTCCTCGGCAGCCACGTCCGGCGGATGCGGCCGGAGCGGCGGATCGAGGTCTGGATGGGTGAGTGTCACGTCCACAAGGGCATTCGTCCTGACGTGCTGAACCAGGCGCGTGCCGAATATCCCGAGGCAGAGGTGCTGGTTCACCCCGAGTGTGGCTGCGCGGGTCAGCTCATCTACAGCATGGGTCGGGGCGACATCAGCCCCGAAGGACTGCACATCACCTCGACTGAGGGCATGATTCGCAAGGTCACCGAGCGTCCGGCTACACAGTTCATCGTGGCTACCGAGACGGGAATCATGCACCGGATGCAGCAGGTTGCGCCCAACAAGCAGTTCATCCCGGCAGACCCCGAGGCGGTGTGCGCGTTCATGAAGACGATCACCCTCCCCGAGGTCCGCAATTCCCTGGCTCTCGATCGATATCACATCACCGTACCTCCCGACATAGCTGCCCGGGCTCGCCGAGCTATCGATCGCATGGTGGCGTTGGGATAACGGCAGATTTGGCTCCTCAATCAGCAATAGACCGGATAGCCGCGCTAGCGCTGGAAGAGGACGGCGCCCGCGACATTACCTCCGAGCTCACCGTTTCACCGGGGCTCAAGGGTTTTGGGGTCATCGAATTTCGGAGTGGGGGCACTCTCGCGGGAAGGGAGTACGCCACTGCCGTGGCCCGCGACTGTGGCTGCGAGATCGAGTGGAACGTTCGCGACGGCGATGCGGTTCGCACCGGATCGACTATCGGCCTGTTGAGCGGAGAGCTGCGGGGTATTCTCCGGGCCGAACGCCCGCTGCTGAATCTCCTGCAGCGCGCCTCCGGTGTCGCGGCAGCCACCCGGCGCTTTGTGGATGCGGTTCAGGGCACGAGTTGCCGGGTCCTCCACACCCGCAAGACCGGTCCCGGGCTCCGGGCTCTGGACATTGACGGCGTTGTGGCGGGAGGCGGCCGGCGCCACCGGGCGGACCTGGCCCACCAGCTGATGCTGAAAGACAATCATTGGCAGGCCCTGGCGCGGGAAGGGACGGCGCTGGAGCAGGTGCTCGTGCGAGCGAAGGCCGAGGGAGTGCGCGCCTTATATGTAGAGGTGGAATCGGTCGAGCAGCTTGAGGCCGCATGCCGGGCCGGCGCCACCCGATTGCTGGTGGATAATCAATCGCCGGGCACTCTACAGGCCTGGGCCAGGCTGGCGCGGGAGCAAGCACCCGGAATCGAGATCGAGGCGACCGGAGGAATTACGCTGGAGAACGCCCGAGCTTACGCGGACGCCGGCGCGGATTTCATTTCGGTGGGAGCCCTGACCCACAGCGTAAAGGCGGCAGACATCGCGGTTGAAATCAAGTTTTAGTAAGTAGCCGCAGATGAACACGGATAACTGCAGGATCACTCCGTATACCGAGCAGCTCCCTGTTTGACCTGCAAGATTCAGAACTTTGGTCAACCGCACACACTAAGATCCCGCTTCGATGGTACCTCGCGGGTGTGCTGTTGTTGTATCAGCGTTCATCTGCGTTCATCTGCCGCCAGTTTTCCTTCCAATTGCGGGCTCGGTTCTAGTGAGCCTCGGCTTTTCCTCCACCCAGCCCACGCCAGGTACGCCGGAATGCCGGCGAGAATAATCGCGAAGGTAATGCCGGTGTTGACCGGGTCGGTCCAGAGCGCATTGACCACCATCGCTATCGACGCGACCAGGAACAACGCCGGTACCACTGGGTATCCCCAGGTGCGGTAGGGACGCAGCAGATCGGGTCTCCTCCGCCTCAGCACGAAGACCGCCCCAACCGCCAGCGCATAGAAGGGCCAGATACCCAGAATGAACTTGTCAGCCAGCTGCTGGAAGTCGTTCAGGAGCACGTAGACCACGCCGAGTGCCGTGGCCAGCCACACGGCCACCGATGGACTATGGAACCGGGGCGACACCCGGGCGATCGACTGAAAGAACAGGCCGCGGTCTGCCATGGCAAAGAAGATCCGCGGTCCCGTCATCATCGATCCGATCAAAGTGCTGAAGCAGGAGACCATGACCACAGCTGAAATTGCCGCACCAGCATACCGGCCGAGTAACGGTATCTGCTCCGCTGCCGTCGCGGCGATCAGAGGAGACCGGGCCATCTGATCCAGCGGCACCAGGTAGATATAGGCGAGATTGAGCAGGAGATAGATCAGCAGAATGCCGGAGGTCCCAACGATCAGCGCCAGGGGCAGGGTGCGGCCCGGGTTTCTGACTTCGCCTCCCATGAACGAGAGATCGGCCCAGCCATCGTAGGTCCACATGATGGCGATCAGGGCCGTGGCAATGAGCGATAGATTGATCCCGCTGCTCCAGGCGGGGGTGAAGTGCGCCGTGCTGCCCTGGCCTGCGGTGAAGGCCAGAATCACCAGGACCCCCAGGGCTCCGTACTTGGCCACAGTTGCCAGGTTCATCAGAACGGCCGCACGGTTCACCCCCAGGTAGTTCAGGAGCCCCACCGCGATCACGGCGACAGCGGCCACCCAGCGGACCTGCATCGGTGTCAGAGGAATGAATCGGCCGAGATACTCGGCAAAGATGGTGGCGATGGCACCCAATGCAGAGGCCCGGATCACCGTGAGCTCGGACCAGCCGAACAAGAATGCCGGCATCGGCCCGAACGCCTCCAGGATGTAGGCGAAAACACCGCCCGATCGCGGAAGCGCTCCCGCCAGCTCGGCCAGAGTGAGCGCGCCGAAGAGCGCAATGATCCCGCCGAGAACCCAGGCCAGAAGGACCGGCCCAGGGGACTGAAGCCGGTCTGCCACACTTGCCGGGACCCGAAAGATGCCACTGCCGATGGTGGAGCCGATGAGCACCGCGACGGCGCTCCAGAGGCCCAGATGGCGGGGCAGCCGTTCGCCCCAGGCATCGCGTTCTGGAAGCATGGCCAAATATACGCCTCGCCAGCTATAATGGCTCAGATCACCATCTTGGAACACTCGAGTCACGATGACCGAAACCCAACGCAAGAACCCAGAGCTGCTCCGGCGGCTGGCATGGACAGGAGCAGCCCTGGCCTTCGGGCTCATCGTGCTGGGCGGAGTGGTCCGAATTACCGGCTCGGGAATGGGATGCGGCGAGCACTGGCCCCGGTGCCATGGGGAGTGGTTCCCCCCGCTCGACCTCCCTACCATGATCGAGATCGGTCATCGCTGGGCCGCGGCGCTGGTCAGCCTGGTCGTTCTCGCGCTGACGGCGGTCGCCTGGGCTCGCCACCGCAGCGAGCCGCGGTTAAGGACACCGGCGACACTGGCATCGGTTCTCCTGGTGGTGCAGGTCCTGTTGGGTGCAGTAACGGTCAAGCTGGCGCTCCCGCCCTGGGTGGTGATCACCCATCTGGCCAATGCCATGGCGCTCCTGGCCGTACTCATCATGACGGCACTTCGGGCTGGAGAGACGGATGGTCCGGCGAGTGGGGTGGATCGCCATCGACTCCAAAAGCTCGCATGGGTCACCGCTGGTTTCGGGTTCATCGTTATTCTCTTCGGAGCCCAGGTCGCCAACTTCAGCGCCGGCCTGCTCTGCCTCGGGCTTCCGCTCTGTAACGGAACGCTGCTGCCTCCCCCCGCTCCCCTAGCGGCGCTTCACTGGACTCACCGGGTTCTCGCGTTCCTCTTCTTTGGTCTGGTGCTGACCCTCACGACACTGGTACTTCGGGACCGGACCTCCGGCCATAGGGTGAGACGGTGGACCTTGGTTGTTGCGGGCGTTACCGTGCTTCAGCTTGGTGTGGGCGCCGTCATGGTCACCCGGCTACTTCCCGGGGAGCTTCGCGCAGCCCACCTGTTGGTCGGCACCCTGCTATGGGCCACTCTCGTTGTCCTGGTCTTTCAGGCCAATCGAATCTCCACCGTTGTCTCCGCACGGCGAAAGACTCACGC
>JBJMPB010000027.1:0-4671 GCA_045803455.1 Gemmatimonadales bacterium
TTCACGGGGTCTCGCGAGATCAGCGACATCACCCCGTCTGCACTTCGTCCAAGAAGCGACGGGTTACTTTGAGTACCTCGTCTGGGCGCTCGGCATGAGGGTCATGGCCGCAGCCGGTCAGAACGAGCCGCTGCACCGGCCCGGACACATGCCCTTCGATCAGGTCCAATTGCTGCAGCGTGCCGTAAGGGTCCTGGTCGCCCTGGACCAGCAGCAGCGGGCATCGCACCCACTCCAAGCGGTCGACCATGGACCAGGCGCGTTGCGCCGGATCAAGCCACACCTTGGCCCAGGACCAGAAGGCCCCGTCTGGGTCAGCATGGCGCCGCCTGATGCGCTCGCGGAACTCGGCATCCTGCTCGTACTGGTGCGCCACCGCCGCCACACCCTCGACCGTGATGCCTTCGATGACGACGTGCGGCGCCTCGATCACGGCCGCGACAACGCGGTCCGGGTAGGCGGCCGCGAACAGGAGGTTGATGGTGGCCCCGTCACTATGGCCGAAGAGCACGACGCGCTCGAAGCCAAGCCGATCGAGCAACTGCGGCAGGACCGTTTCCGCTTCATGGAACAAGTACTGGCCTGTGCGCGGCGCACGAAGCGGGTCAGAGTGGCCGCAGCCCGCCCGCGAGTAGATGAGGACATCGCGCCCGGCCCGCTGACCGACGTGCGTCGGGAAGTCCTTCCAGGTTGAGATGGAGCCGAAGCCATGGTGCAAGAACACGATCGGCTCCCGCGCAGCACTAGGGTGCCGCACGATCTCGTACTCGAGGGCGTAACCCTCAACCGCTTCTCTGAGCATGCTTATCGCGCAACAGCGACACCAGCCGTTTACTCCGCCCACAGTCAAGCGGTGCTCCAACATCGAAACCTACAACATAGGCTCGAAGACAACTGCAGAGTTTTGTGCGGAGCGCGGTGGCCCTCTCTGCCAAGCTCAGTCGGTGCGCGAGACCACGAGGAGCGAGCATCAGACGAGCCCGTTTCGGTCGCTGCAAAATAGCCCGTGCTATGCCCGCCTCGTACCAAGAATTGAGGGCGAGGCTGCGACTCAAGGGAGCGCTCCACCAAGTTGCCGGTCGCCATGATCTGACCACATGAGCGGGTCAGAGCCGTTTCCCGCGACGGGTTCGGCCCGATGCTTTCGGTCGAGTGCCAGGTCGTGCTCGATGGGCAGCATCCCTAGCAAGGCCGGGCTGGGCTCCGGTTACCCCTCCACGAGCACGCTTTTCACGTTGACGAACTCGCGGATGCCGTACGCCCCACACTCGCGCCCGTAGCCGGATTCCTTGACGCCGCCGAACGGCATGCGCGGGTCCGAGCGAACATTGGCGTTGACGAAGCTCATGCCGGCTTCGAGTTCTTCGGCCGCAATCCGCTCACCTCGCATGAGGTCGCGCGTCAGCACACCGGACCCCAAGCCGAACCGAGAGGTGTTGGCGATGCGGATCGCGTCCGCCTCGTCCGCGGCTTCGATGATGGCCGCAACCGGCCCGAACACTTCCTCGTTGTAGGCCGGCATGCCGGGCCGCACATCGGTCAGAACAGTCGCTGGATACCAAGCGCCCGGCCGGTCCGGGATCTCGCCACCAGTGAGCAGGCGTGCGCCGCGTTCGACGCTTTTGCAGACCTGATCGTGAATTTCGTCGCGTGCTGTTACGCTTTGCAGCGGTCCGAGCTTTGTCGCCTCGTTGCGCGGGTCGCCGAGGGCGTAGGAGCGCATCGCCGCTGTGAACGCCCGCTCAAAGGCTTCGCGCACACTCGAGACCACGATGAAGCGCTTGCCCGCAATGCAGATCTGGCCGGCGTTGACCATGCGCGCCGCCGCGCACACCCGAGCCGCTTGCTCGATATCGGCGTCCTCCAAGAGGAGGTAAGCGTCCGAGCCGCCAAGTTCGAGCACGCACTTCTTGAGTACCGCGCCCGCGGCACCTGCGACCTGCCGACCTGCTCCGACGCTGCCCGTCAGCGTCACGGCCGCGATCGCCGGGTCCTCAATGAGCGCCTGCACGTCGCGACTGGGGATCAGGAGCGTGCGGAAGAGGTTTTCGGGGAAGCCCGCCTCCTGAAACACGCTCTCGATGGCGAGCGCGCAACCGGGCACGTTACTGGCGTGCTTCAGCACGGCGCCGTTGCCGGCCATGAGCGCCGGCGCGGCGAAGCGGAAGACCTGCCAGAACGGGAAGTTCCAGGGCATGACGGCGAGCACGACGCCGAGCGGATTGAAGGTCACAAAGGCCCTTGGTCCCCCAAGGTCGACCGGTTCGCGGGCGAGATAGGTGTGCGCGTTCTCGGCGTAGTGGTCGCAGTTGAAGGCACACTTTTCGATCTCAGCCCGGCCATCCTTGAGGATCTTGCCCATCTCGGCTGTCATGATCTCGGCGAACTCGCCTTGCCGGCGCCGCAGCACCGCGGCCGCCCGCTTCATTAGGCCCGCACGGTCACCGCAGGAGGTATGGCGCCAGTCCTCGAATGCGCGGCGCACGTCGCGGGCAATGACAAGCGCGTCCTCGCGGGTGTGACCTTCATAGGCTCGCCCGGGCTGACCGGTCGCGGGATCAACCGTTGTGAGGCGGTGCTTGGTGCCGGATGGGTTCGCAGGCTCCCTAGCGTGCGACTGATCGCGCTCCGGCGGCTGAGCAGTTTCGTCCATCATGGGGTGTCCTCGCGGCTAAGAGCCTCAACGGCCGAGTGCGGCCATTTGGGAGCGACATAGCGCGTGCCAGCAGCCCCATGTCCGGCGAGATCACCCGGTCGATGCGCCCGAGGTTCTCCCGGCTGAGCTGGACATGGATCGCGCCCACGTTCTCCTCCAGGTACCTGCGCCGCTTCGTCCCAGGGATCGGCGCGATACCGTCGCCCCGTGCCAGCACCCAGGCCAGCGCGAGCTTGGCCTTGACCGGAGCCGGCCCCAGCGCGACGGATTTCTTCAGCGCCTCGACCCTACCAACCGAGGGTAAGTGTTCTTCTCGCCTTGGTCCCGAACCATTTGATAAAGATCCAGTCACTGCCTCTCGCTGGCCGCTTCGGGCCTGCGGATCCTAATCAGGGGCGAAGAGGGCCGATGCGTGCCTCCTCTGCGCCCCGGGCGCCCCGGTCCTGGGTCTCGACGAGCCCAGTCATGCGGGCACTGACATCCCACAGGCGTGCCTGGAGCGCCCGGTCGAGGGCAATCGGATCAGGTTGCGCAGCTCTTTTCTCGACGAAATAGGTTCCGGTAATCCCCGCCACCGCAGGCGAGCTTGCAAGGTAAAGCGCCGTTTCGGCTCCTTCGGCTGGTGTGAGCATGAACGGCTTCATGAGCCTCCAAGCCAGGCCCGCAACCCCGCCGGTGTCTCCAATTCCCGTCGCCACCATGCCCGGATGCAGGCAGTTCGAGGTCACGCCGCGTCCCTCCAGCCGACGGGCAAGCTCAAAAGTGAACAGAATGGTCGCGAGCTTGGACCGGCTATAAGCGTTCAGCATGGAATAGCCTTGGTGTGCATCGAGGCTGTCGAAATCGATGCGGGCATCTCGGTGCATGGCCGAGGCAACCGTGACGACCCGTGCTGGAGCACTCGTTATCAGCCGGCCGAGGAGCAGATTGGTCAGGAGAAACGGAGCCAAGTGGTTGACCTGCCAAGTTGCCTCGAACCCGTCAGCGGTTCTCCGCAACGCCTTCTGGAATGTCCCAGCGTTGTTGATCAGGACGTGGATAACCGGGTGGTCGTTCAGCACCTTCTCGGAGAGTGTGCGGATGCTCTCGAGCCTCTCGAAATCCGCAAGCTGCAGGTCGATATTTGCGCGTGGGGCCTGGCGAGCGATGCACTTCCGTGCTTGCTTGCCGCGCTGGGGATCACGACAGACCAGGATCAAGTCTGCCCCGGCGTGTGCCAGACCGACGGCGGTTTGCAGACCCAATCCAGAGCTTGCGCCGGTGATGAGGCAGGCCTTTCCGTGCATATCGGCCCGATGCGCACCGGTCACAGAGCTTTGTCCTCTACTGTCCCGGAAGCGCTCATGCCATTCTGCCAGTTATATCGGTCGAGCGTAGCACCCCTCCAGCTTGACTTGCACTTCAGACGAAAGCACGGCGGCGATGCCCACACCGGGGCTGCGCTGAGTGCAAGTCACCTCACAACGAAGCAGGCATCTTCCTGTTCAGCACCGATGCACAAGCTTCAATGGCGCCGGTCAGCCGCTATTGGTAGCACTCTAGGCGCCCACCGGTCTGAGATTGTTCCAGCTCTCGCGTTCGCGCTGATGATTATCGCGCGTGATAAAGGCTGCGATGTCGGCGTCCAGAGGCCCGGCAATGGCAGCTGGAAAACGGGATGTGTTTTTTCTGTACGGGGGACAGGTGTGACAGGCGTGACTACGAGGAGAACCTCTCATCTGAGGGGAGACAGGCAGGTGTGACAGGGGTGACAGAGATCACCCTTTGATACGAGCCCGTCACCCGTGTCTCCCCTCTCGGTCCCACCGTGGAGGTGCATTCTCCCTCCCAGTCGCCCTTGTCTTCTCTGTCACACCCACCGAGAGACAGGTGCCGAACAGAAGACAAATCTTCATTCGCCGTAGTGGAGGCAGGCACCCCAACCCACCACCGAACGCGTACCGCACCCGCAGTAGGGCAGCTTATCGGCGAGCAACGGCCTGGGTCGCGCCAGCGAGTGCTGCTTCCAAGCCACC
>JBJMPB010000176.1:0-3427 GCA_045803455.1 Gemmatimonadales bacterium
ACGCAGTGGCCGACTGGGCGTTGCGCGCCATCAGAATGAAAAGCTTCTTGCGCATTCGGCCCATCCGGCGGCCCTCGAGCGGTTTCTCTCCCCGGGGTTACTTCCTCCCTGCCCCGGTGGCGATCAGGGTTTCCCGTCCGAGAGAAAACGTGGTATTGGCCAGCTTGATGGTCACGGGCCTGCCGTTCTCTTCCGCCCGGCCCAGGGCCCGGAGCACGTCCGGCGTTTCCATGAATCCATAACGGGCCATAACCTGATAAAACCCTTCGCCGAGCTCGTTGCACCTCACCCGGTCTTTGTCCGCGACCTGCGGAATCTCCTCTGTGTGCACCGACATGAGCATGACCTTCTCGTGCAGCACCTTGTTGTGCTTGAGATGGTGCAGCAGCACTGGCGGAGCGCCGCCGCTCCCCGATGTCATGAAGACGGCGGTCCCCGGTACCCGATAGGGCTGGCGCCGCCGAATGTCGTCCAGGAAGAGATCCATCGGCAGCGTGTTCTCCTGCACGATGCCGGTCAGCCGCACCCGCCCCTTCTTCCACGTGGACATGAGCAGATACACCAGCGCCGCCACCACCAGGGGCAACCAGCCTCCATTGGGGACCTTGAGCATATTGGCCCCCACGAACGCCACATCCACTACCAGAAAGACCAGGGTGATCGCCCCCGCCTTCCACCAGCTCCAGCCCCACAGCCGGCGCATGACGATGGAAAAGAGAATCGTGGTGATGGTCATCGTCCCGGAGAGGGCCACGCCATAGGTGAGCGCCAGAGCGCTGGCGTTTTGAAACGCCACCACCAGCCCCAGGCAGGACACCATCAGTATGGTATTCACCGTAGGGATGTAGATCTGTCCGATAGTACTGCTGGAAGTATGGATGATCTTCATCCGCGGACTATAGCCCAGCTGGATCGCCTGGCGGGTCAGCGAGAAGGCGCCCGAGATGAGGGCCTGTGAAGCCACGACGGCAGCCGCCGTGGCGATACCCACCATGGGATACAACGCCCATCCAGGCACCAGCGCATAGAAGGGGTTCCGGGCCGCGCCGGGATCGTTCAGCAACAACGCGCCCTGGCCGAAGTAGTTAAGAACCAGCGACGGCAGCACCAGGCCGAACCAGGCTAGGCGGATTGGGCGCCGGCCGAAATGCCCCATGTCGGCATACAGGGCTTCACCCCCGGTAACCACCAGAATGACGGCGGCAAGAACCGTTATGCCGGTAAGACCCTCCCGAGCGAAGAAGTCCACGGCATTGCGAGGATCGAGTGCCCGCAGCACCCCGGGCTCGCGGCTGATTCCCATCACCCCGAGAATCGCGATGCAGATGAACCAGATCGCGGTGATGGGCCCGAAGACGGCGCCCACTCCGGCCGTCCCCCGGCGCTGCAGGGCGAATAGCGCCAGGATGATCACAAAGGCGATGGGCACCACCAAGTGCTCGAGGGCCGGGGTGGCCACGCTGAGTCCTTCCACGGCGCTCAGCACCGAGATGGCCGGGGTAATGATCCCGTCCCCATAGAGCAGTGCCGAGCCGAAGAGTCCGGTCGCGATCAGTAGCCGGCCCCTCGTGGTGATCCGGCCGCTGGGCCGAACCAGCGCCAGCAGGGCAAGGATCCCGCCCTCTCCCCGGTTGTCCGCCCGCATCACCATCGAGAGGTACTTGAACGTGACCACGAAGTTCAGCGACCAGAAGATGAGCGACAGAATGCCCAGCACGTTGCTGGTGGTTACCGGGAAGCTGTGCGGACCGAAGAAACACTCTTTGAAGGCATACAGCGGGCTGGTTCCTATGTCGCCATACACCACGCCAAGGGCACCGAACGCCAGAAGCGCGAGCTGCTTGCCTGATAGAGATTTGGCTTTGCGGGACAAGCGCTACCAGCTCCGGGTGCGGGAGAGCCTGCGAAGCTCCAGGAGCGACACAATGAAGATGGCAATGATGATGACCGCCGATCCAACACACCAGCGGCAGATGGCATGGATGACGAACAGCTCGAGGTACGTCAGATACGCGGTAAATCCGACGCCGACGCCGGCGAGTAGGGCCAGCAGCCTGGCGGGCCAGCCCCGCTCCGCCAGAGCGGGCTGCAGAGCGGCCAAACTGAGGGCGAGAAGGCCGGCATACCCCACCAGGCCGATGAGCGAGACCTCTACGCCGGCAAACCGGCTCCAGGTACTCTGCTGCACGGTCTCACACTCCCCGGTTCCACAGGCCAGAGTTCCGATTCTTCCGATCTTGTAGAGGTAGAGGTATGCGGAAATGAAGAACCCGATAAGACTCAGCACAGCTGCGGTCATGCGGTGGATCATCAACGACGAGGGGCCAGAGAATCCACCATCTTGATTATGGCATCGGAGTCGAGCCGGCCCCGGTACAGCCGGTTTCCGATCAGCAGGGTGGGCGTGGAGCTCACTCCCAGCTGGACACCTTCATTATAGCTCGCCTGAATCCGCCCAGCGTATTTCCCAGACTTCATGCAGCTGTCATAGCGGCCGAGATCCAGTCCAGCTGTGCGGGCGTAATTCCTGAAGAGCGGTCCCGCATCACGAGCGGCGGCCCACTCGGATTGCCCCTGATAGATCAGCTCGTGCTGAGCCCAGTACTTCCCCTGCTCGTCCGCGCAGGCTGCTGAGTGAGCAGCCAGCCGGGCAAACTGGTGCTGCTGCAGGGGAAAATCCCGGTAGCGCCAGCGGAGCCGGCCGCTGTTGACCAGCCGGTCCTCGATGGTCGGCATCTGGAGCGTGGCGAACGTCTGACAAAAAGGACACTGGTAATCGGCAAATTCGGTGACCTCGACCGGTGCATCCTTGGAGCCCTTCACGTATCCGTGAAAGCCCGAGGTGTCGGAGGGCTGGATCGTTACATTGGCCGGGATGCTGATGGTGCTGGGCTTGAGCAGCAGGTAAGCCAGCACGCCTATCCCCGCGAGCGCGAGCACCGCGAATAACGTGTAGAACCGTTTTACTCCGGCCTGCGTCCCCGCCATGGCTCTTCGTCCTCCGGGTCATCCGGGAGAAAGGAATCCTGTCGCTGGGCCTCTTCGACGATGCGGCGGCTGTCGGCCACCTCTGGAGTGTCGTAGGTGCTGCGCACCTCGTAGTGGAACAGCTCACTCCGGGCATCGCCCATCAGCCGCAACAGCTCCGGGCCGCCCCTGAGCAGCTGGCCCGAGCGGTCGAGCTCCTGGATCCTCTCGGCCAGAGACCGCAGGAGCGCCGCCAGGCGCTGAGCCCGCTCCTCGTTGTACACCTCGTCATGCTCTGCCATACCCACCTCGAGGGGCGGTAGCCACCCTCGGTCAAGTTCATGCCATTCGGGTCGATAAAGATAATGAGTCAGGAGACATGAGTCGCGAGTCCTCCAATGTGGGATGGCCAGCTGTCAAACCACAGATCAGGAACCACCAGCTCACCCGTATTGTTGTG
>JBJMPB010000181.1:0-3729 GCA_045803455.1 Gemmatimonadales bacterium
CCGTGACAATGTCTGCTCCCGCAGCGGAATCGTGGGCAAGCTGTGGGTGCCTACCATCACCGAGGCTTGCGCGGCCGCCGCGCCTGCCGGGGTGAGCTGGAAGTCGATGATCTCTTCTCCATCTGTGCCGCTCCCGTCCGAAGGACTGCTCGGCTGGTCCTGCTGACACGCCGTAAGCGTCAGCCCGGTGACGGCCACAAGCGCGGCGGCGTTCAGGTATTGGTACACTCTGCTTGGCATTACAGCTCCTTGCAGGTCCTTGGCAAAAGCCGACCTGCCGAGTGGGTTAAGAAGGCAACCGGGGAGTATCGGCCACCCACTCCGGAGGTTGAACAAACCTTTTGTATGTTGTTGATGTGAAGGACTTTGGTGGGGACTGCTCAGTCCTTGTAGGGATCGAGTTCGTTCTCTCCGGCCATCACCACAATGAGTGGAGTCAGAGAGTGGACCACGCGAACCGTGTTGCCCTGGGCCGCGAGCACCTCGGGCAGGCGGCGGTACACATGGGGACTCTCGTCCAAGCCGCCGCCGCGGAGGATCACGCCTTTGGCGCCCACCCACTCACGCAGCATCTCCCAGCTCACTTTTCCTGGCGACTTCACCCGGCGTGTCTTGCGGTCGATCTTCCCCCGCGCCTCGGTGCGGCTCATCACCCGGCCGGCACCATGCACGGTGGAGAACAGCGCGGCGCGCTGATCGGCGGTCGCCTCCGTGGCGCCCTCGAGAATCACCGAGTTGTCTCCCATGCTGCCGCCCACGAAGCTCCGCTGCCCGGGGAAGGCCGGCGTCGCCCCTTTGCGCACGACGATGAGATCCTCGCCATCATGAGTCTCACGCCAGGCAAAGTTGTGGTGGTTGTGAACCAACTCCAGCTCTCTGCCGCCGAGCATGGATACCACCTTCCGGGCGACCCACTCGCGGCCGGCATAGGCATAGCGGCCCGCCAGATTCATGAGTGACCAGTACGCGTCTCCCATTGGCGTCTTCAAATCCAGCAACAGCTCCGCTTCGGGGACGCGAGCTTTCCACTCTCGTCCCTGCCCCAGCGCGAGAAACCCGGAGGCAACCGTGTGACCCAGGCCCCGGCTGCCGAAGTGCACTCCGACCCAGATGGCGCCCAGCTCGTCGGCAAAGACGTCCACATAATGGTTGCCGCTGCCCACAGTGCCCAGTTGGCTTCGGGCCTTGGCTTTGAGGCTGTCACGCTCGTGCTTGCCGGGAACGGCGTCCCAGGCGGAATCCTCGAACAGCGGGTGATCGTCGGGAGCATCGGCAGCCTGGCAGGTGCGTCCAATGCCGAAGCTGATCTCCCGCTGGATCTCGTCGGCAAGGCGGGTGAGGTCCTGGCGGGTGTAATCCGATACGCTGCGGTCGGTCCGGATAGCCGCGTTGCCACAGGCAATGTCGAACCCGACCCCCACGACGCTCGCCTGGTCTCGATAGGCGGCAACACCGCCGATCGGCATGACGTAGCCCTGGTGACCGTCGGCCATCAGCGCGACCCGCTCGGCCCGCCGGGCAACATCCCGAAGCTGTATTAGAGTGTTTTCGTCGTGCTGGCCAAAGACTCTGGTTATAGCCACAAGTGTTCTAGCTCAGAACCGTCAATCCGGATCAAATCGACGTCCTTGGGTTTATCAGAGGGTATGGGTGCGGGCGATTGGGGAGCGAGAGTAATCCTCGCTAGCGGTTGGGACGAGTATCAGGGATAGGACTCGCACTGCGACACGGGCATTCTGCTGGGAAGCGCAAAATGGAATCGCGGTACGCGACCCGAACCGAGTCGGCTTGACGCGCGAGTTCGGCTTGGGCGTGCAAAATAGAATCTCGATACGCGACCCGAACCGAGTCGGCTTCACGAGCAAGTTCGGCTTGAGAGTGCACAATGGAGTCTCGGTACGCGGCACGAACCGAGTCAGCTTCACGAGCCAGTTTGGCTTGGGAGTGCAGAATGGAATCTCGGTACGCCACCCGAACCGAGTCGGCTTCACGCGCAAGTTCGGCTTGAGAGTGCAAAGCGAGATTCTGGGCTGCAGCGGAGCCCACGTACAGGAAAAGCAACAGGAATAACCAGAGTACATGGTGGCGCATCCAACACCTCCCCAGACCATGCTACTGCACGGTCTTTGGAGCCGCTAGGGACCCATGTGCCTCACGGTGATCGCCGAACGGGTCGATCACCGTGAAGTGGATAATGTCATGCGCCGATCTTGAGCGTGATCGTTGAACAGCCCACCGCGGCATTGCATGCAACGACCTCGACACCAATGGTACTCAGGGCGCTGATGAGGTTCCCGTTAGCCGCTCCGCCGGGAAAGTTCAGGGCGGGCTGGCCAAAGCCGATCGACCAGGTCCGCGCGGGATTGGCATTGTCGGTCCCCACCAGGACCCCGGCACCGGTGGTGGTGTCGGCTGCCGTCCCATGATAGATCAGCTGGGCCTGGGTGACCCCGGCGGAGGTGAAATTCAGCATGCTCCCACCCGATCCATCAGTCGCCTGGAACAGCTCCGCCTGCACCGAAAAGCTCAGTGTCAGCGTGGTGCTCGAGGTACCCCGGTCGAGACACTTGGGGCTATAGGGCGAGGTTCCGTGACCCACTGCGTTTACCCAGAGTCCGGGATACCCTTGGGCGGAAAGCGCACAGTGCCCCTTGCCGTTGTTACCCGGTCCGGTAATGCGATAGCTCAGGCAGTTGGGATTGTGCGGCCCGTACTGAGTCCCGTTCGGAGCCGTCCAGGTTCCGTTCGAGCTGCAGGTACCCAGGTTGTATCGGGCAGCCCCGGCGGCCTGGAACAATAGTGCTATCGTGGTATCGCCGATGCTGGGGGTCAGCGTGTCGGTGGGTGTGTATACCGTGGTATCAACCGGCTCGACCGTCGGCACGGTGCCGTCCGGATTGGGCCATCCCCCATTCGGGATCGGATCGCTGTCGACCGGGCCGCCACCGGTGTTCGGGTCGCTCGGTCCCGTGCCGTCCTTGGTGCAGGCGGTCAGCGATACCAGGACCAGCAGCAGGACGGGCAGGAAAGGCCGACGAGACATACACGACTCCGGTGCGGGTGAAAGTTCAGGAGAGCTGGGACACTCTGCCCCGCAGCCAGCGGCGTTCCTGGAAACGGAGCAGGGGGAAGGGGCAAGCGAAGTGCCAGGTTGGGAGCTATGCGGTAGGTTGAGTGCTGGGGCGTAGATAGAGTGCGGCCATATGCTAGTTTGCTGAAGGCCTACCGGGCGTAAAGCCCGAGTTTCATGAGAAAGCCCCGCAACTCGATACGAGTGCGAGGCTTCGGGACAGTAGCAGGGGCGGGACTCGAACCCGCGACCCCGGCATTCTGAGTTCGGATCCTCCCGAGCCAAATCCCCACCCACAGAGAGAAGAAGTGCCATGACGCGCCACCCTGCGCCACGCGAGCGGCGGGTTGGTATTGCCACCAGTGTTGCCATTAGCTCCGGATAGGCGGAATGGGATATTGCTCGATTCGGATCCCACCCTACAGACCAAGGGCCCGGCTAAGAAATAGGTATATAGCGAAAATCATTAAGGCCACAGGAAGGCCCGGGTGGCTCGCGAGACGCCCGGACTTGTCTGGAAAAGCCCAAGCCTCCACATTGCGCCGCTGAGTAGCACCACCAGGCTATCCGCCCACCAATGAACCCGAACAGCACCGCTGTGGCCGTCCTGACCTCTGTCTGGGGAAATCTTTCCCGTGGGCTCCGGATGTGGAAGCAGC
>JBJMPB010000197.1:0-4400 GCA_045803455.1 Gemmatimonadales bacterium
AATTGAAGCGCGGCGGCTGAAGGCCCGGGTTCACGGCGTGCGCTACCCACTGCATGCTCAGCGCCGACTACAAGAGGCCGGAATCGAGTACGCCGGGTGGCTGGCGAATTACGAAGTACCTGAGAGCTTCGGCCGATTCCGGATGACAGTCCACGTTCCGCGGCGGCCTTATGTCACCGCGCTGCCCGGAATTCCCACTATACGGGTATTCGAGGCGCTGGCCTGCGGCATTCCCCTGATCTGTTCGCCGTGGGACGACGCCGAGCAGTTGTTTTCACCAGGGGAGGATTACCTGATTGCTCAGGAGGGAACCGACATGCAGCGCCACATGGCGGCTCTGCTTGCGGATCCCGCGGCCGCCGGTGCACTGGCGGAACACGGACGGCAGACGATACTCGCTCGCCACACCTGCGCTCACCGAGTCGATGAGCTGATGGGCATTGTGGAGGAACTGGAGGGCGTGAGCGCGGTCGCACCTGGACACCACGGGGAGACACCCTGATGCGCAGCGGAATGGACATCGCCTTCTTTGGGTCCAGCCTGGTTTCGGCCTACTGGAACGGCGCGGCAACCTATTATCGCGGGATCATTCGGGCCCTGCACAGCCGGGGACACCGGGTGACGTTCTACGAGCCGAATGCCTACGGCCGCCAGGAGCACCGGGACATAGCCGACCCGGACTGGGCCCGAGTGGTCGTGTACTCCGGCGAGACAGAGGATGCCGCGCTGCAAGCCGTCGAGCAGGCCAGGGGTGCCGACCTGGTCGTGAAGGCCAGCGGTATCGGCATCTTCGATGCTCTGCTTGAGGCAGCCGTGCTCGAGCTGCAACGGCCGGAGACCCTGGTGGTGTTTTGGGATGTGGACGCACCGGCCACCCTCGACCGTATCGAGCAGGATGCTTCCGATCCGTTTCGTCCCCTCGTTTCCCGATACGATCTGGTGCTCACCTACGGTGGCGGCGATCCCGTGGTCAGGGCTTACCAGTCATTCGGCGCACGGGAATGCGTCCCGATCTACAACGCGCTCGATCCCTCGACCCACCACCCGGTCCCGCCCGATCCCCGATTTGCCGGAGATCTAGGCTTTTTGGGAAATCGTCTGCCCGATCGGGAGGCTCGAGTCGAAGAATTCTTTCTTACCGCCGCCGAGGCTCTGCCGGAGAAGACCTTTCTCCTGGGGGGCAGCGGGTGGGGTGACAAGCAGCTCCCCGGCAACGTCCGCTACGTCGGCCACGTGTACACCCGGGATCACAATGCGTTCAACTGCACGCCTACTGCGGTGCTGAACGTGAACCGGGAGAGCATGGCCCGGTACGGGTTCTCGCCACCTACCCGGGTTTTCGAAGCAGCCGGGGCCGGAGCGTGTCTGCTCACCGATCACTGGGAAGGGATCGAACTATTCCTGGAGCCCGACCGCGAAGTCATTGTGGCGCAATCCGGCGTGCAGGTTGCCGAGCGGCTGGGTGGGCTTTCCCCCTCGAAGGCAAGAGAGTTGGGCCGCGCCGCGCAACAGCGCATACTGGCCGAGCATACCTACGATCATCGCGCGGAACAGGTGGAGGAGCTGCTGGATGCGCGGAGGCCCGCTCCTGGGGGAGTGGCCGGATGAGCCAACCACGTCTCCGCATCACTATTCTGGGCCTCTCAATCACCTCGTCCTGGGGCAACGGCCACGCTACTACGTACCGGGCTTTGGTACGTGAGCTGAGTGCGCGAGGGCATGATATCCTCTTTCTGGAACGGGATGTTCCCTGGTATGCGGCTAACCGGGATCTGCCCCGACCCCCGCACGGCTGTACCGAGTTGTACCACGACCTTCCCGATCTCAAGCAGCGCTTCGGCGGCGAGATTGAAGAAGCCGACCTGGTGATCGTAGGATCGTATGTGCCTGACGGCGCCGAGGTGGGTGAGTGGGTGACCCGAACGACTCGCGGACTGTCGGCCTTCTACGACATCGACACGCCAGTTACCCTGGCCAAGCTGGCCCGAGGGGAAGAGGATTACCTCACACCTGAGCTGATTCCACAGTACCAGCTCTATCTCTCTTTCACGGGGGGGCCTACGCTGCAGCGCCTGGAGCAGGAGTTTGGCTCTCCCATGGCCCGGCCGCTGTACTGCTCGGTAGACCCGGATCTCTATTATCCCGAGCCGACCGACAACAGGTGGGATCTGGGATACATGGGCACCTACAGCGACGACCGGCAACCCGGCCTGGATCGCCTTCTGCTGCAGCCCGCGGGAATCTGGCAAGATGGTCGCTTCGTTGTTGCGGGGCCCCAATACCCCAAGACGCTGCGGTGGCCGCGCAATGTTCAGCGCATACAGCATCTGCCCCCAAAGCGGCACCGCGGCTTCTATAATGCCCAGCACTTTACGTTGAACCTCACCCGAGCCGACATGATTGTGGCCGGCTTTTCACCGAGCGTGCGGCTGTTCGAAGCCGCCGCCTGCGGCACCCCAATCGTCAGCGATTGCTGGGAAGGGATCGAGACGTTGTTCGAGCCCGGTCTGGAGATCCTGATCGCGCGATCCTCTTCCGATGTGCTGCAGTGGATCCATGACATGCCGGAAGAAGAGCGCCGGGCACTTGGACAACGGGCCAGGAGCCGGGTTCTGGCGGAGCATACCGCGGCGCATCGCGCCGCGGAGCTGGAAGGGTACGCGCTCCAGCTTCTTTCACGGCAACTTTTCTAGGGGCGCCTTATGCCCAGCCCGACAAAGGAAGAGGTCGGCACCGAACAGGATCGGCGGGAAAGCGAAATTGCGGCTCTGGGGCCGTGGTTTCACAATCTTCATCTGCCCGATGGGACCGAGACCGCGCCCACCCACTTCCTCGGTGATTTTCCCCGCTACAAGTGGCAGGCGCTTGCGCCGCACCTGCCCGAGCGGCTGGACGGCTGGACCGCATTGGACATCGGGTGCAATGCTGGCTACTACAGCTTCGAACTTGCCCGCCGGGGTGCACGGGTCACGGGCATAGACGTCGATCCCCACTATCTGCGACAAGCGAAGTGGGCCGCGCGCGAGCTGGGACTGCAGCAGGTGATCGAGTTTCGGCAGATGCAGGTGTACGACCTGGCCGACGAAGATGATCAGTTCGATTTAGTCCTGTTCATGGGCGTCTTCTACCACCTTCGCTATCCCGCCCTAGGTCTGGACATCGTAGCCCGACAGACCCGCCGAATGCTGGTATTCCAGACGCTGACCACGCCCGGCATGGAGGTATATCCCGATACCTGGGACCACCCAATCAACGAACGCGACGCGCTCAATGATCCCGGCTGGCCCCGCATGGCCTTCATCGAACATCGGTTCGCCAGCGATCCAACGAACTGGTGGGTGCCGAACCACGCCGCGGTTGAAGCGCTGATCCGGTCCAGCGGTATGGAGGTGACCGAGCCCATCGGCCATGAGATCTATCTCTGCCGTCCCGCCGCACCGGACTCTCCCACTCGCGCTCCGTACGACTTTACTCCCGAGCTCCAAGCGGCAACGGGGCGGCGTATTCGCTGAGGGCAGCAGCGATGCTGGTATACCGGGATCAACGGTCCCGTGACGACCCTCGCCACGCTTTCTCGGAGCTCCGCAGTCTCACCCACCGCTCTCCAGGCGCTCCGTCCCATGACACCGCCCGAGACGCGCTGATCGCCAGCGGGAGACTGGAAGCCGCGGTTGCGGATTCAGTCTTCCCTCAAGCGGATGGCGTTCACCCGCTGGTGCAGGCCTTACGAGCTGCCAGTGAGATCGCGGGCCACCTGCTCTGGCACACCTGGCACCACAATGCCGATGGCGCAGCAGCCTGGTGGAACCGGTTGGCTCGACAGCTGGACTCGATCGATGCTGGAGGGCTGCCGGCGGAGGTGGAATTCTCGGTCCCGGAGGGATACGTCCACTATGCGGTGTATCCGGAGATGTACCTGGAAGCCGCACGGCTATGTGTCGCAGAGCTGGGCCGGATCGAAGCCGTTTGTCTGGGGTTGCGCAGCATCGGCACCAGCCTGTCCGCAGCCGTCGCCGCAGCGCTGAAGGAGCTGGGTTGCGAGACACGATCGGCTACAGTGCGTCCACGGGGAGATCCATATTCTCGCCGAACCATCATCTCTGACGAGTTGGCCGCTCTACTCCGGCCCGCGGAGGCAACGTACTACCTGATTGTGGACGAAGGTCCGGGAATCAGTGGATCCTCCATGGCTGGTATGGCAGACCTGCTGCGGTCGTGGGGTGTGGCGGATGATAAAATTCTGCTTTTTCCCAGCTGGGAGACCGATGGAACGCACCTGCAGTCTCCGCTGGCGCGCGCGGTTTGGGGCAGGCACCGGCAGTTTACCGGGACCTTCGAGGATGTGTGCCTCCGATCGGGGCGCTTCGAAGCGGCGTTCCCGGGCGAGTTGCAGGACGTTT
>JBJMPB010000271.1:0-10939 GCA_045803455.1 Gemmatimonadales bacterium
TCGAGATCAAGACCGGCGCCTTCGGCCTGGGTGGGCTGCTCAGCCTGATCTCCCTCGGCCTCTTCTTCGCCTCCAGCTTCATGCTCGGGCTTGCCGGATGGCAGGAGGTGCTGCTGCTCGGCTTCGGGCTGATCGCGCTGGCGGTCGAGGCCTTCGTCATCCCGGGCTTTGGAATCGCCGGGATCGTTGGCATTCTGGCAGTGACTGCATCGGTGTTGCTCGCGCTGGTCGGCAGCCACCCGACCAGTGGCGATGTCGCCCAGGCGCTCGCCGTCCTGGGAGCGAGTCTCTTCATCACCGCGGCCGTGGTGTATGCCTGGTTGCGCCACCTGCCGAACAGCGGACGGTTCAGCGGACTGCTGCTCAAGGGAGCGGGGCATCGTGACGCCGGATTTATCACCGCGCCCGCCCGGCCCGAGCTGGTCGGCAAGGACGGCACCGCGATTACCGACCTGCGTCCATCGGGTACCGCCCGGATCGGCGAGGAGCGGATCGACGTGGTCACCGAAGGCGAGTACGTCGCCCAAGGCAGCCGGGTGCAGGTGGTGCGGAGTGATGGGTACCGTCACGTGGTAAGGCGAGTCGATGGTCGCCAGTCGCCAGTCGCCAGCGACAGCGTGCGGTTGGGAACTGAGGATTGACTTCTGGCGGCTGAGGACTGAGGACTGATGACTTCTTTAAAAGGACCTCCATGGACGACTCCCTAAGTCTCGGCCTTGTGCTCGCGCTGTTCTTCATCGCCTTCATCTTTGCCGTCATCTTCTTCCGATTCATTCCTATCGGGCTCTGGATCCGGGCGGCCGCCTCTGGGGTGCGAGTCTCGTTCCTCACCCTCTTCGGCATGCGCTTTCGCAAGGTGAGCCCGGCCGCCATCGTGGATCCGCTGATCACGGCGCGAAAGGCCGGCCTCGATCTCACCATAGACCAGCTCGAAATTCACTTCTTGTCCGGCGGCAACGTGCAACGGGTGGTGAACGCGCTCATCTCGGCGGACAAGGCGCAGATCCCGCTCACCTTTCAGCAGGCGACAGCAATAGACCTCGCGGGGCGCGACGTGTTCGAGGCAGTGCAGGTGAGCGTGAATCCCAAGGTGATCACCACCCCCAAGGTCGCCGCAATGGCCAAGGATGGAATCCAGCTGCTCGCGCTGGCCCGGGTGACGGTTCGGGCGAACGTGAACCGGCTGGTGGGCGGCGCGGGTGAGGAGACCATTCTGGCCCGCGTGGGCGAGGGGATCGTCAGCACCATCGGCTCGGCCACGTCGCACAAAGCGGTGCTGGAGAACCCCGACCTCATCTCCAAGACCGTGCTGGCCAAGGGGCTCGATGCCGGCACCGCATTCGAGATTCTCTCGATCGATATCGCGGATGTAGACGTGGGCAAGAACATCGGTGCCGAGCTCCAGACCGACCAGGCCGAGGCTGACAAGCGGATTGCCCAGGCCAAAGCTGAGGAGCGTCGAGCGCTGGCCGTGGCCATGGAGCAGGAGTACAAAGCCGAGGCGCAAAACCAGCGCTCTAAGGTGATCGCAGCGGAAGCGCAGATCCCTCTCGCCATGGCGGAGGCATTTCGGAACGGCAATCTCGGCGTGATGGACTACCAACGGTACCGAAACATCCAGGCCGATACCACCATGCGGCAGGCAATCGCGGGTCAGACCGACGCCGGAGCTACGGGAGCACTGGGCAGCGGATGACCGGCGAGATCAATGGTTTCCTCGTCATCGGCGCACTCTGGTTCGTGCTGACCTTGATCACCAGAGCGAAAGGGTCCGCTCGTCCTCGCCAGCCCGGGCCTTCGAGCTACCCCCGTCCGACACCGCTGCCGTCCCAGCCGGATCCCACCCAGCAGGAGGGGTTCCGCCTGCAAATGGTGCTGGGCGATCTCCGCCGCGCGTTGGAGGAAGCGGCACAAGCCGCGTCGCCATCGGGTGCACCGGCCGCTGGGAGGGAACCACGCCGCCGGATCGAGTCTCTGGAGCCTGAGAGCCGAAATCTGGAAGGGGAAGGGGAGCGGGAAGCGGTAGACTTCGACGATGAAGCCGCTGGTATCGAGGCCCAGCGAATCCAGGCCGCGGTCGAGCGGGACGAAGGCAGAAAATCCGGAGCGAAGCAGGCGGCCGCTAAGGTTCGGCAGGAGCCGGCCGACAACACCCGCACACCGGGCTACAGTGCCAGGCAGCTCCGCGATGCGGTGGTGTGGCGAGAGAGTCTGGGCCCGCCGCTAGCGCTCAGAAACGAGAGGGAAGACTAGGAGACCGGGACCGAAGGTCATCCTGCGGGTCGTTGCTCCCAGCAAGCGGGACGCCTGGTCCTGCTGGAACCAGCTCACCGTCACCAGATCGTCCATCTTTCGCCGGGCCCGCTCGGAGACCAGCAGTACGAACCGGCTGCGCTGCCGTAGCAACTGTGACTGCTCGCGCAGCCGGTTGCACTCGCTTCGAAGGTTGGGAACGTCAGGCCGATTGGGAATGGAGATGCCGGTCGGCGGATAGAAGCTGGTCCACCTTCAGGAGCAAGGATTCCGGACCGAATGGCTTCCAGAGCAGGTCCCCGGGCAGGTCGGGCGGGATTGTCACGGGGGCGTAGGCCTCGCCGCCGGTAATGAACAAAAAGGGAACGCCGGGGTAGCGGGTGCGGAACACCCTGGCGAACTCGAACCCGGTCATCAAAGGCATGTGAACATCAGTCACCACCAGCTTTACCGCGGGGCCGACCTGCTCGGTGACCTGGAGTGCGTGCCGGCCGTTTTCGGCCTGGACGACGGCAAAGCCGGACTCTTCCAGCATACGGGCCAGGACCTGGCGAACCAGCGGTTCGTCGTCCACCAGTAACATCGTTGCCCGGCTAGAGCAGGACGGGGCAGCCATCTGGAATCACCAAGCTCCGGACAGGGAGGAGAGCGGCTAGGAGAGCCGGAGCTATTCTCGAAGGTCTGACTAAGCTACCCATAGCATCGGAACATGCAAGAAGGCCAAACTGGTTATAATTGGCCCAAGCCCGAGTGGCGGAATGGCAGACGCAGCGGACTCAAAATCCGCCGAGGGCAACCTCGTGCGAGTTCGACTCTCGCCTCGGGCACTCTACCGCACAATGACCTACGTTCTGTACACTCCGTCCTTCCCCCTGGTAAAGAGCGTACCCGTACCTTCGCAGGAGGTTTATATGCGAGCTTTGCTGTGGGTAACGGTCCTGCTTATATGGGTGGGGATCCTGATACAGCATTTTACTTAAACTCCATTCGCAGAGCTTCATCACTGCGTGCCGGGGACTCCAGCGCGGATGAGGTTGCGCACCGCCGTGCGCCACAACTGATTCCAGAAATCCTCGCCAACCTGGTTTGTCTGTGGGGCGAACGCGCTGGAGCACATACTCGAACATCAATTGGCCGTGGTTCTCTGGGCTCTAATCGGGGTGCGCGTTCTTCCCGTGAGCCTGTTCTTCCTCGTGCTCGTCGCCTGCCGAACAGGCCGCAACTATACCAGCCTCGAAGGGCCCCGCTACGCCGCCGAGCCACCACTCGACGTTGGCAGCACGCCACCCCAGACCCCGGCTGCGCTGCGGATCGTGTCCTTCAATGTCGAGTACGGAATTCAGGTGGACAGCGCTATCGCGGTGCTGGCCTCCGAGCCCACCCTGCGCGGCGCCGACCTCGTTCTCCTTCAGGAGGTGGATGAGGGAGCCACCCGGCGCATCGCCGACACCTTGGGTATGGGGTATGTGTACTATCCGGCAGTTTTTCGCTTCAACACCCGACGCGATCTCGGTAACGCCGTCCTCTCGCGCTGGCCGATCACAGAGGACCGGAAGATCATACTACCACATCTGGCCCGCTTCGTCCGTTCTCAACGAGTGGCCACCGCCGCGACGGTTCGGGTGAATCAGTTCATGGTCCGGGTCTACTCGGTCCACCTCGGAACCATGGCCGGGCTGGCGCCTGCGGCTCGGCGCGATCAGCTCCGCACTATCCTGACGGACGCCGAGGGCCATGCACATGTGGTGATCGGTGGTGACATGAACGACGCCGGGATCGGCCAGATCGCTCGCGAAGCCGGGTACGCCTGGCCGACCCAGCGTGGCCCACGCACCACTCCCGTAGGCCGCTTGGATCATATTTTCCTCAAGGGTTTGGGATCTCCCGATAGTGCGCCTGCGGGCACCGTTCTCAATGTGCGCCGGGCCAGCGACCATCTCCCGGTCTGGGCCGTCGCGCTTCTTCGCTGAGGTACCAGCATCAGTACCCTAGCGGGCCCCCGTTTCGCGCTCTAACGTGGGTCTGCCCGACCTCCTTGGCGCCATGCGGGATTTCCCGCACGTTCGACGCCTGGGGGAATCTTCGGAGGGATCGGACCATGCGCAGCACGCTCATCCTGTCATCCGCCGTTGGTCTGCTGCTCGGTTGTGGCCGCAGTGCCGACCGCACTGCCGACCGCGGCGCGGCCGCCGACCAGACCAGCACCGACACGATGGTCTCTGCCTCTGCAGCAACCGGAGACTCCGCAAACGATGGTGGACTGACCTGGGGTCCGGCGCCGCCGGGCCTGCCGGCAGGGGCGCGGGTCGCCGTCGTCTCCGGGGACCCGGGGAAGGCAGGCCCTTTCACCGTGCGGGTCGACATGCCGCCCGACTATTCGATGCGTCCCCACTACCACCCTACGGGCGAAACGCTCCGCGTGCTCGAGGGTACAGTGCACTTTGGCCAGGGGGCCAAGTGGGATGACAAGGCCATGAAGGAGATGCCCACCGATACGCCGGTGACGCTAGCCGCGAAGGAGCCTCATTACCTCCATGCGGCCGGCCACGTGATCCTGGAGGTCCAGAGCACCGGCCCGTTCGCCATCACCTACGTTTCTCCGAAGGACGACCCGCGGTCCACCTCCAAGCCTTGAGCCGCAGGGCGATCGGGGTGCTGCCGCGGGACCACATAGCTGAGGCATAGCGCACAGAGATAAAGCCCAACTCCAAAGACCGAGTGGGTCATCAGGCTTTTGAGCCTGGCCTGCGCCGGCCTCGGTGTCCGTGAACTGGTGACGCCGAGGCCGAGGACGGCTGCAACACCACTCCGATGCTGTAATGGGAAACCCAGCCGACCGTGCACTCATGGGATTTCGGCTCCGCCGCGGCGATGCTCGCATGCCGCACTCTGCTCCCGCCATATGCCTGACCCAGCGTCCCAGCAGGCAGTAGTTGAGCGAGGGAATGCCGAGAACGCGCTTGAGCAAGAGATTCCACAGGTCCATCAGCAGCGTCGCTCCGATGCCGATCGCTACTGCGGCAGGGATATCCCTGACGTCAATGTTCATGTGTGGGGGTTCGGGAAAGAAGCTCCCAGAAGGCAGACGGGTGTACAAAAGGGCGGAGAGCCGTGGAGTTGATGATCTCCTCCGACCCTCCGCCCCTCCGACTCTCCGCCTAATACAATAGCCCGCGCGTCCTGCCTGCGATGGTCCGGGGCCCGAAGTCGGGACGGGGGTAGTCACCGCCCATACCGCTGCCTCCGCCGGCTCTCTCACCACCACCCATCCCGCTTCCGCCGGTTCCATACCCCGGCCGCCGCCCATACCCATCCATCGGATCGGCGGTGGAGGGACCGCTGCTCACCGGAATGATGGTGACCGTCCTCCCGGGAGGAAGCTCGTGCGAGTCCGCCGGCATCGGCTCAGGCTGGGCCACCGCGGGAGCAGGCGCTGGCGTCGAGGCGACTACGTGAACCGGTTGAGGTGAGCTCACTGCGGTGGAGCGGCGTGCTGCCCGGTGGCGCACCACCCGGTGCCGAACTGCAACGTTGTTCTGATTGCCGGCGGGCTGCCGGATCCGTCCCAGCTCGATAGGAGTGGCGACGGCAGTTTCGCGTGTGCTGGTGGCGAGCGTGAGATCCCGCTTCAGATCGGAACGTGCCGCGGCTTGCTCCTTGACCGGGGAAGCACAACCGGCCGCGACGATCAGGATGAGTGAGAGCGGGAACAGGAAGGCACTGCGCATAACGACCTCCGGGTGAACCTGCGGGTCTACGTCTAGAGACGTAGAAACCAGCTTCACTAACACTACGAGATTCTCGCTCGAACACAAGATAGGAACTGGGGCGCCGGCGAACGAGTCAGCGGCGCCGCGTCACGTGTCCGCGCTATAGACGATGAACCCCTCGTGCTTGGCGACCTTATCGTAGAGGAGGCGTCCCGCGGTATTGGATTCCTGCGTTTGCCAGTACACCCTCCGAATCCCGGCAGCCCGGGCCTGCTCATATACGCTTCGGATCAACGCTCTGCCGATTCCTCGGCCCCGCCGGGCGGGGTCAGTGAAGAGATCCTGGAGATAACAGGTCAGCTCGATTCGGGTGGTGCTTCGATGGAAGAGGTAGTGAGTCAGGCCCACGAGTTTGCCTTGGTCATCTGCTACCAGAGCGAAGACCGGCTCTGCCGGCTCGAAGAACCGGCGCCAGGTGGCCTCCGTGATCTCCAGCGGGAGGGCCGTCGCGCCGCTCCGGCCGTAGAAGGCGTTGTAGCCGTCCCAGAGAGGGAGCCACTCAGTGAAGTCGGCCCGCTGGATCGGGCGGATGACAATGGAAACCGCCACCTGGCGAGGAGCCATGCCTCGGCCTACTGCACCACGATGGGCGCGGTCCATCGAAAGGTTCCCCATGCCATCGCAAGTGTGCCGTGCCTGGCACCGGAGGGTTCGATGGAAATGGTGAACTTCTCGACCGGCGGGGTCACGCTGGCGGTTTTCAAGGGCGCGGTGCCCAGATCCTGAGCCCGGCTGTATTCCGTACCCCACTGGCCGGTCTGTTTGTTCACGATGAGGTCGACGCCTGTCCGGTGGGGAACGGTCCACAGGGTGTAGGTGCCCGCCGGCAGAGCCAATCCCGCCAACGTAATCGGCGCGGAGGTGGTGAACTGGGTCGCGGCGTTCGCCCCGGTGCGCCATACCCGGTCGTAGCTGATCACCTCGCCCAGGAGCGTTCGCCCTCGCTGCAGCGGTCGTCCATAGTCGACCGAGAAGCTCGCCGGTCCGATGGAGGCCCGGGCAGTGTCGCGCACGCTGAGCTGCTGGGGCCCGGTACGGCGCTCCGCCGCCGCCATCCGCTCGCCCATGGCTTGAACGTTGGGCGGGGTCGTCGTGCGCACCACCGAGACCTTGTAGGTGCTCCGCATCCCCGAGTAGGTCAGCATCCGCCCAGCGCTGTCTACCGTCACGTCACCGGTCCCTGCCAGCCAGCCGTGCCGGAGCTCCACCTTGCCGCCGGGCAGCGGATGCACGTAGCCCCGGTGCAGGGTGAAGCTCGGTCCCACGTCCCGATCGGGGTAAAACTGCCGGAACAGCACGCTGTCTCCCGGCGCCAGCGCGGTGGCTGCAGCCTCGCGAAGCGCCGCGGCGATCTCCAGCTCGATGACGCTGTACATCATGGAGGCGTGGGGCACGGTGATCGCGCCGCCGGTAGCAAAGGCAGTGTCGCGCACGCCGCTGCTGTCGCGAACCGAGATTTTCACCTCATTGCTCGAAAAGTCGGCCGTGACCCGCCGTTCTCGTTCTGTGGGCGTCCGGCCGTTCGGGGTTCGGATGTCCATCACCATGTGCCGGATCTTCCCGTCCGGTGCGAGATCGAATTCGGTGTGACGCTGTCGCACGAACGCCCAGCGATCGACCCCATCGGCAACCAGCCGGGTGGGAGACCGCTCGATCCGTTCCACCGAGACCGTATCGGTGCCCAGCGTGGCCACGAAGCCGTACCGCTCGGGTGGGGTGGCGCTGCTACAGGCGAGGAAGAGCAGGGGGAGGAAGGGAAACCGTGGCATCCTGAACCTACGGTGCACCACCCTGAAGCGTTTCGACAGCTGAAGGTCAACCCATGGCGGAGGCGCTACGTCGCTTGGTAACCAGCAGCCACCCGAGGTATGCCGCCAAGGTGAGATCGAAGGTGAGACAAAACTGCGGGTACCAGCTGGGCACCCCCGGGTTGGCTATGACACTGCCGTGGACGAAGTCGAAGATCCCATGGGCCACCAGCGCACCTGCCACCAGCCAGAGAGAGGACTTGAACCCCGCAACCGCCGCAGCCAGAAAGCCCAAGCCGGCTAGCACCTCGAGAGCGAGGGCATGGGAGGAGCCGCCCATCACCGCAAACAGCGCGTAGAGGAAGGCAATGACGATCGTCGCCATCGGGTAGAAAGCACGGTCGCGATCCAGACCCGTGCTGGTGCCGAGTAGCCCCACCCCAATCGCCAGCAGCGCCCCTACCAGCAATGCCACCATACACCTCTTCGGCTGCCCTGCCTTGCAACGAACCGGGCCGCCGCGATCATGCGCCGCGCTCTCCTCCGCGCCGCTGGCGAAGTAGCCGGTTGGCCAGACGCCAGCCGCGGAGTGCCAGGACCAACGAGCCGAGCCCAAAGACACCCGCGCAGAGCAGAGCATAGGTCTCGGTTCGCAAGCGCGCCGCGTGCGGCAGCACCAGGGCAATCACGGTGGCCACCGAGCCGAAAGCCACCATGTCTCTTCCGGCCGCCGCGTTGGCGTCGTACCAGATCGTCTTATCGGCGAATGTCGCCGGCACCCGAAGGCCATACCAGCGGTTGGGTGGTACCCGCCGGGCGGCGAGGGGCCACGCCAGCACGACGAAGACAATACCAAGGAGCGGAAAGACTATCTGCGGGGCCATGCGTCAACGCCACCAGGGTCGCAGCACGCTGGCCGGCTCCGGCCGGAGCAGTGCGAGCGCGATCCCGGCCGCTACGGTGAGGACGGCGCCGATGACAATGCCTATGAGAAGGATTGTGACTGTCGATCGGGGACTTTGGGGAAACGGCATGGAGAGGTTCTCTGTCACCAGGGAATCATCGGGGGGCCGCATCGGAATCAACGGTGCGCCCGTCCAGCGGCTGCACCGGCCGGCTGTCGTCGTGGAGAATCGTCCTGAGCTTCTCCAGTTGCTCCTCGGACAGGGTGATCGGGGTCGTCATCACGATCCATTTGACCCCTTCGCTGCAGGGCGGAGTGGTGAGCGAGCCGTCGTACCGATAGCTCGTGTGTTGCGCCGGGACCAGATCCTGAGCGTTGATCCTGGCATTCACGTGCTGCGCCGGACCTTCGACCGCGGGCAGGTGCTGCCACAGCGGAGCCAGTGCGGCGTTCTCCTGTCCGGGCTGCAGCAGCACGCCGATCACCGCCAGCCGGCCATCCCCACTCCGGTGCACCAGGTGCAGCTCTGCCGGTGCGTGTTTGCCTTCAAAGGTGTGCTCGCTCGGCGTATGAAAGTGGAACTGGATCAGCTGATAGCGGGCGCCCTCTATCTCGAGGCTGCTCCCCGGATCATACGCGACCTGAATCGTATGTCCATTGTTCACCACGCTGATCTGGGTCTCCTGATAATGGAGTGACAGCCTGGGCAGGGACTGGGACTTGGGTGCGCTGATGTCGATGGGGGATTGGGCGTGACCCATGGCGCAACGGGCAAAGGCGGGGTCGAGCGAGCCCCAGTGGGCTGGGCCGGACTCTCCTTCGTAGGTCCAGTGGGCAGGGTGGTGTGCCTGCGCAGTGACGGGGGAAACCAGCCCGAGAGAAAGGAGACCTATGACAGGTGCTGTGAAACAGGACCAGGGAGACACGTGCAGCTCCTTTCTGCTCGGTGAGGGCAGGTCGGGATAAATGACCCTCTCACCAATAAGCAGTGCTGCTCCGCGCGACGGAACTAGACCTTGGACGGCCCTTAGGACGATCCGCCCTCCCTGGGCGCCTCCGCGGGAGCTTGCCTGAGCAGATCCCGCAGCGCCTCGAGCTGGTCGGGCCTGAACTTCACCTCGATGCCACCCACAGCGATCCTCATGCTCTCGCCCGCCAACGCCCGCGCAAGCTGGTCGATGGGGATGAGGAAGTCCATGAGCAGCGTGGTGGTCATTGGTCCCGGCCGGCTGTCGGCCTTGATGCTGTTGAGCATCAGCCGCTCTCCCGAAGTGGATTCGATCACCAGTTGATTATTCCTGGGCGACTGCGGGGCCTGAGTCTGAAAAACCAGCAGCACCTCCCCGGACGGAGGTTGATTCGGCTTGCGGCCGGGGTAGCTGACAGTCCAGGTGAGGCGGGGATGCTGGACCCACAGGAAATAGGTGCCCTTATGGGTGACCACGGCAAGATGCGTAGAATCAGTCAGGCTGTCGTAGCTGGCGATGAGCTTCTTGTTCGAGTGGGAGGCTGGACGGGAGTTGGCCGGATCTGTGGAAAGCCCCAGCTCTTCGGTCGCAGTTTGGGCCCGAAGTAGGGTAGGTGCGATACATAGGGCCAGCCAGACGACCGCCCCCATGGTGCGGTTCCATGACATGCGACGCCCAGGTTTTAGGTGAGCTAGTGCGAAGCCGAGTCAGTCTGGCGGCGTACTGCAAAGGTCGTGCAGCTAGGTGCTGGACTGGTTCAGGCTCACAGCGGCCCGAACCAGCGTCTTCAACGCCTCCTCGTTGATCGTGTCGCCCTCCCGGAAGTCGATGGCCCGCCGGGTGTTCCCCTGGAGACTGGAGTTGAAGAGACCGGCCGGGTTCTGGAGCGCTGCTCCCTTGGCAAAGGTCATCTTCACCACACTCTTATAGGCCTCCCCGGTGCAGATCAATCCGCCGTGCGACCACACCGGAACGTTCCACTTCCACTCCTCGATCACCTCCGGATCGGCTTCCTTGATCAGAGCACGGAGCCGGCTGAGCAGCTTGCCCCGCCAGCCGCCCAGCTCCTCGATCCTCCCGTCGATAAGCTGGGAAGGAGACCCGCTCTTGGGCGACGTGCTCTTCTTCATATCTGTTTGTCTCCTATAGACCGGGATACCGTCCGGCGTAGATCAGGAGGAAGCCTATGGTGTCCTCCAGGCCATGCGCCAGGATCGGAACCCAGAGATTCCAACCGGCCGATACATAGAGGATACCGTAGACCAGCCCACCCAGAACGTTGGAGATCACCCCGGA
>JBJMPB010000286.1:0-3629 GCA_045803455.1 Gemmatimonadales bacterium
GTGCAGGAGCAGGTCACCCTGCGCGAGGAGCGCGTCGACGTGGAGCGCCGCCCGGTCTCCGGCACGACGCAGGCCGGCGCCCTCGGCGGCGATCCCTTCCAGGAGCGCACCATCGAGGTGGAAGAGCGCGGCGAGGAGGCGATGGTCTCGAAGGAAGCCCGTGTGGTCGAGGAAGTGGTCGTGCGCAAGGAAGCCGATCAACGCACCGAGACGATCTCGGACACGGTCCGCAAGACCGAGGTCGATGTCGAGGACGAGCGTGGCAACACCGTCTCGCGGACGGGCACCACGGGCAACCCGAGCGGCCGCACCCGCTGAGGATATCCGGAAGCCCGGCCTTCAAGCCGGGCTTCCCTCCCGATTCCAGGCTTCCGGCCTGGATCATCACATTGGGCCATGACACGGCGCGAAGCAGGAGATTGCGATGGGACTGCTCGACTCGATCCTGGGAAACATGACGGGCGCTGGAGGCGCCTCGATGCAGGGACGCGGCGGAGCGACCTCGCCGATCGTGAAGGCGCTCATGATGCTCCTGGCCGCCAAGGCCTTCCAGCACTACCGCTCCGGTTCGCAGGGTGGCTCCATGGGCGGAGGGCTCGGGGACATCCTGGGTGGCCAGGGCGGCCTCGGAGGCATGCTCGGCGGCCAGGGCGGAGGTCTTGGCGGCGGGATGTCCGGTGGTCTCGGCAGCGCCCTCCCGGGAGGGCTCGGGGGCTTGCTGGGTGGGCTGCTCGGCGGCGCCGGATCTGGCGGGGGCCGCCTGGGTGGGTTGTTCGACCAGTTCCGGCAGAACGGCTACGGCGACCACGTCGACTCCTGGGTGAGCACGGGCCAGAACCGGCGGATCGCGCCCGACGAACTCTCGCAGGCGCTCGGACCGGGCACGCTCGACGAACTGGAGCAGCAGACCGGATTGCCGCGCCAGCAGATCCTGTCCGAACTTTCGGAGGACCTACCCGACGCGGTCGACCAGTTCACCCCCGACGGCCGACTGCCAACCGAGGAGGAGGCCTCCTCCCGCTGGGTCTGAGCGGCCCGATCCCCGCAAGGACCGATGTATCCCAGCCCCTGCGGTGAGAGGAACGCGGGCCTCGGGCCAACGTTGATCCGTAGACCTTGTGGCCGAGAGAGGAACATGATGCTCAACAGGCTCTACGCTTCGACAATCGTGACACTCGCTGCGGTGAACGAGGCCCTCGCCCAGGCCACCCCGCCTGCCACGTCCGGCTCGCCCGCCGCACCGGCGGATGGCGGCAGCGGCGCCCCCTGGCTTTGGATCATTCTCGTTCTGGCGATCCTTGCCGCCCTGATCTGGTACTTCATGCGCGGACGGTCGCGGGCGACAACTGCTGGCACGACCGGCTCGTCGACCACCTCCGGAACGGCTACGAGCCATCCCAAGGTGTTCGATAACGACAAGCGCAAGTAGGCAGCCTTCCACCCGGATCGTAGCCCCACGGTGGCCGGACCGCACAGGTCATGGCCGAGACAGTCCGTCCTGGGATGTCGGTGGGTGACTGTCCGGGCCGCCAAGTGGATGATCTGTCGTCTTCTCGGGCGACTTTCGCCGATTCCGGCGATGCCAAGCCTCCCTTACCTCCTGGCGCAAGCCCGGCCGTGGTCTCGGGAGGGTGTGCCAGATCAGCAGGGTGCAGGCCTTGCCGACACCCAGGATGATGGCCAAGCCTTAGATGAAAATCACGGACGAAAAGCTCCCGTCCATCCGACTCCCAAGCTCCGGGTTGCCTGTCCGATCCGACGCTTCTGCGGAGGAACGTCGATGAGGATGTGCGGTTGATCTCCTGCGGAGGCAACCCCGCGCTCGCGCAGGTCTCCTTGACCAGCCTCCGTAGACTGAGCCCCGTTCGATGGCTCGAACGGGGCTCCTTGTCTCTGTCACATCTGAAATGCCATCTGGGCTGTCCCATCCTGTATGGAAGCGGAGAGAGGCAGGGGTGCGGCACGATTGCCCGTCCTGGGAACCTCGCCACCGCGAACTTGTTCATGACGTTCACGTGACGGGAGAGCGGACCATGCAGACGTGGTGGCTGACAACGTTGGGCTTGGCGGCGGGGCTGTGCACCAGCATCAGCTTCGTGCCGCAGATGCTGAAAGCTTGGCGTGAAGGAGACACCGAGGCGATTTCCAAGCGCATGTACATCGCCTCCCTGATTGCCTACGGCCTGTGGATCGTGCACGGGCTGATGATTGCGAGCGTGCCCGTCATCCTGTTCAACGTCATTAACGTGGTCTTTGCCGGCCTCATCCTTGTGCTGAAGCTGCGTGGCCTCAAATCAGCGGGAGCGCGCTGAACCATGGACGTGTCTCTCTCGACGCTGATCGGATCCGCTGCGGGCTGTATTGGCCTCTACAGCTTCGTGCCCCAGGTCGTGAAATGCTGCCGAACCGGTGATGTCGCGGCCATCTCCCTGCACATGTTCGCGGTGCGCACCCTCGGGCTGTTGCTGTGGACGATCTACGGCTTTGCGCTTGGCAGCCCGCCTGTGCTGATCTTCAGTGCCCTTGGTCTGGTGCTCAGCTCGGTCATCCTGTTTCTGAAGGTCCGCGGCTCGCGCATGCAGCCCGCAAGTGGGGACTGCCGTCGTAGCCAGCCGGATCAAAAGGACGCAAGCGCGGCTGAACCCGTCGCGGGTTAAGTCCCGGATCGCCGTGCGACCCCTCCGCGGTTCGCGCGGCCATCTGGACTGCCGCCTGAATGGCCTCAGGAATTGTGGGGCATCGTGCGGGAATGATTTCGCTGTTGATGATCATCCATAGAACGCTCCGCGAGCGCCCGACAGCGCGAAACGGACCAAAACCGCAAGGGAAGTCGAGTGCCGCTGCCCTAGATCGATCCCGGAACAGGCGGGTCGTTCGGCAGGAGGGGGGCGTCGACGGTGCAGACGACCCCGCTGGGGTCGAACCGGATCTCGACGTCGCCTTCTAGGTCCATCGCAAGGCTCCGCTCGATGAGGCGCGTTCCGAAACCCCGCCGCTTTGGCGGCTGAACCGGAGGGCCACCGCTCTCCTCCCAGCGCAGGTGCAGGCACGGAGGCACCTTCGTGCGGTCGAGCATCCATTGGATCCGGATCTCGCCCGCGTCGTTCGAGAGGGCGCCGTACTTCACGGCGTTGGTCACCAACTCCTGGAGGGCCATCGCGAGCGCCAGCGCCATCCGGGGGGAAAGCCGCACGTCGGGCCCATTGAGATGCAGCCGATCCTCGCGGGCATTGCTGTAGGGCACGACCGCCTCGGTGAGGCTGTGTTGCACGGATTGGTTGGTGAACACACTGAGCCCACTCAGAGCCATTGTTTAAGCGATGCGGACGGACTTCGGGCGTCCAAGCTCAAGCATGCGGTTCAAGATGTAAATCGGCTCAGAACGGTTGCCCCTGTCTGTACAGGCGCAACCGGTTGAACGATCAAAATAAACAGCCCTAATACAGGGGTTACAGTCGGCGCCGGTCGTGACCCTCTCCGTCCGCGGAAGGTTCCAAGCCAATCAGCGGCTTACGCTCAGTACATGAAGGGGTCTGAGTTCAACGCCGAATGACAGCGAGGCCCCCGGCGTTGACCGATGTTGGTCTCAAGCGTCGGAGCGCCCATGCCTCGCTTTTTCTTCGACATTC
>JBJMPB010000336.1:0-2742 GCA_045803455.1 Gemmatimonadales bacterium
CTGGTAGACCGGCTTTACCGCGCCCTTGGCGGCCATCATCGTAGCCGTACCGGCCTCGAAGACCTGCAGGATATGAGGCGGATTGCCGGCCCGGAACGCCGCAAGGCCGGCGGTCATGGTATCCGCGTAGGAACCCTTGTAGACCGGAACGATCTTGTAGTCCTTCTGCGCGCCGTTGAACTCCTCGGAGCTGACGATGAGGTCGTGGTTGCCGCCCGCCATCGCGTGCCACCATTGGAGTTCGGTTTGGGCCTGAGCCGGCAGAGTTGCCCAGATGCCCCGAGGATTGTGGCTCTCTTGAGCATGGTCCCTCTCGAATGGCGAGTCCCAGTCAGCTGATCGTGTTGGCGCGCCTCCTACTACTACACAGCACGTGACATTTTCGTGCCCGATTTGTAGGGCTCCGGTGAGTTCCCATGCTGAAATGACCTCCCAATGACGTCCCCAACTGTCGACCTGCCGCACGCACGCACCGGCCCAGCGCTCAACCACCGCGACCGCGCATCTGGTCTGAGCCTCATTAAGGCGCTTAAAATCGCGCTCGGCGCGATCGGCCTTGCCGTTGTAGCGGCGGTCTCCGTCTGGCTCGTGACCGAGCCCGTCGAAATACCGGCCCGGCATAAGCTCCGCCTCGCCAGGGCCGAAGCCAGGCCCGAGATCAAGGATGGCGTCCTCGCTCCCGCACCTGCCCCAGCCGCTGCGGCGCCCGCCGGCGAGATCAGGGAGACTCCGCCCGCCCCGGCTCCGGCTGCCCCGCCCCTAACCGCCGCGTCACAACCGGCTCCGTCGCAAGCTCCACCAGCTTCCTCCGAAGGCGGTCCAGCGCAAGCCACGCGAGCGGCTCCTGAAAGGGTTCCAACGGACCGTGCTCCAGCGGCAGCACGGATTGAGGCACTCAGCGGGTCGGACACGACAAAGGGAGCCCAGATCGAGCCATCCGCGGCGGGGCAGCCGGAAGCGGTCGCACCTGCCGTCGCGCCGCCCCTTCCGCCTCCCGCACCCAGGCGGGCAATGCCGGATCGGACCAAGCCCCGCAAGGAGCTAGCCTCACGCCCAATTTCCGACCGCACGGCGCTTGCTCGGTCAAAACCGGCGCCCAAACAAGAGGTGGCCTCGCCAGCGCCGCCGGCAGAGGAGGCAAGGGCTGCTATGCCAGACGACCACATCCGAGTGTTCGGCGTTCAGTTGCCAACGGGCCGCGATATGAAGGAGACATTCGTATCGATCGGCAACGCCGTCATGGGCCGCTGAACCGGGGGATAGCGCCGCTTTCTCAGCCGGCAGCGCCGACGCTGTGTGGTCAAGACCGGTGCTCGTTTCCGCTTTCCCCGGTACCCCGCTCCCGAGCGGGAGGGGTATGCCCGAGAGCGAGGTTTCCGCAGTTTCGTGAAATCGATGAGCCACATGCGTATCAGGGGCCCTGTAAGCCAGGGCCGCCCGGGCGTCAGCCCGTTCCCGCACCTCCCGGGTCGCAGATGACCACCTCTGGCGACGGCCCGAGCCCGCAGACCGCCCTCCCCCTCGGAGGTGAAGCCGCTCTCGGTTCCACCACTTGCGCCAACGGCGCAGTCCCGTTGTCCGTGACATAGGTTAGCAGCGTCCGATACACCGCAGGTGCTACGCCGTTGCGCGTCGCGGGCCCGTTTCGCCCGAACACACGCGCTGCAGCTGATAATCAAAGTGCCCTCGGTCCGCAGGACAGCTCCGGAACCAGCTCGTGCCAGGACCTCCACAGAGTGACGCGAGCCTGTTAACTCCGACCAGGGCGTGGGCTCCCCGATGTGGAGCATCGACTGGCGTTGAGGCACGCCCACGAATGAGATAGGCCCGACCAGCACTGGTGCGCGCACGATGACGCAAACGTCGGATTCATCCAGGTGGGCGACCCCACGCTCGCTGATGCTCGTCGCTGGCTCGGCAACGCTAGGCCGCCGCGCGAGGAGCACAGACCCAGTCGGAGGTGAATGTGCAGCTGCTGCCAGCGGTTCAGGCGCAGCCCGAGGACGTGCTTGCGGCCGACGGTTACATCTTTGCTACTCCGGAGATGCTTACCGCCCTCTCCGGCATGATGAGGGACTTCTTTGATCGCACGTACTATCCCGCGCTGGAGCGCATCAATGGGCGCCCGTATGCGATCCTGATCTGTGCCGGTAGCGACGGCCAGAACGCAACGCGGCAGATTGCGCGGATTGCAACAGGATGGCGTCTGCGGGCGATTGCGGACCCGATCATCATTTGCACCCACGCGCAGACGCCGGAGGCGATCTTCGCGCCCAAGGTGATCGGCAGCGACGATCTGAGCCGATGCGAGGAGCTTGGAGCCGCGCTGGCTGCGGGGCTGGCCATGGGCATCTTCTGAGCAAGTCGCGCAAACGAGTTGTCGGAAGACCTGAACGCGGCACCGGCGTCGCCGGATGAGTTCTCGCGTGCCAGACCCTGCCTCACATCCTTGGCCTTAACGCTGTGCTTACCCTTGCGTTGGATGGTGCGGGCTCGGTTCAAGGAGGGAGACACCATGTCCGACCCGGTTGGGATTGCGGGCGATCGCATTCGCTCGTTCGTGGAGCGCATCGAGCAGCTCGACACCGAGCTGCAGGAGCTCAATGAGCACAAGAAGGAGGTGTTCGCCGAAGCCAAGGGCGAGGGCTTCGACGTCAAGGTCCTGAGAGAGATCATCAAGCTTCGCAAGCAGGACAAGGACGAGCGCGACGAGCATGAGACCCTGCTCGACGTCTACATGCG
>JBJMPB010000341.1:0-3901 GCA_045803455.1 Gemmatimonadales bacterium
TGCCAGAGCACTTTCACAGCTGGTGCGAGGTGCGTCAGCCGAGGCCGGATTCACCAATCCCGACATGCTGGCCACGGTAACCCGGGTTGCCGTCTGGGGCTTCACCATCGTCGTCGCCGTGAACCAGTTGGGTATAGCCACCACGCTCATCAACACTCTGCTGGTTGGTCTAGTGGGCGCGCTGGCCCTGGCCTTTGGCCTTGCCTTCGGGCTGGGTGGACGAGATCGTGCGGCGCAAATTCTCGATCGGGCTGGCCGCAATCTGGAGCAGGCTGGGCCCCGGCTGGAGCGGGCAGCGAATGCAGCTCGTCATCAGGTCGAGGGCATGACCCAGCAGGGTCAGGACACGGCACACCATGCGCAGGCCGGTCATGCCGCCAGAGGCGTTGCCGGGAATGGTTGGATGGAGCGCGCGACCGTCGATCGCCGGCGGGTGGACCGCCCCGGAATTCGGGACCGGCGCGGCGGCGGCACCAATTCGTGAATCTCCCAGCAATCTTAACCCGAGGCCACCCCACGGTGGCCTCGTTGCGTTTGCATCCAAAGGCGGGATAGCTTTGCCGCCAGCAGACACGACAGGGAGCCAGACTTGAAGATCGGGGTGTGCATCAAGCGGGTACCGGACATGGAGATGCGATTCAGCATCGCAGCTGACGGCACTTCGCTGAATCCGACCGGCATGAAGTACGAGATGGGCGACTTCGACGGGTACGCGCTCGAGGTTGGGCTGCAGCTGGCTGAGAAGCATGGTCCCGGGGAAGTGGTCGTTGTGTCGCTCGGCCCCGACGGAGTCCAGGAGATCCTGCGAAAGGGCCTTGCCATGGGAGCCACCCGGGCAATTCAGCTCAAGGTCGATGAGGTCCCGTTTGACGGTTTGGCCATAGCGAAGGCGTTGGCGGAAGAGCTTAGGAACGGCGGTTACGATCTGATTCTCTTCGGCAGGATGGCCACCGATACGGCAAGCGGCACAGTCGGCCCTATGACTGCGGAGCTGCTGGACCTGCCCTGCGTCACCGGAATTTCCCAGCTCGAGCTCGGAAACGGCCGCGGTAGCGCGCGGCGGGATCTGGAGGGAGCCTCGGAGACCGTCGAATTCCCACTGCCCGCGGTGCTCACGATCGAAGAAGGCATCGCCCGGCCGCGGTTGGCCTCGCTCAAGGGGATCATGGCTGCAAAGAAGAAGCCGCTCGAGACCAAGCCGGCGCAACTAGGTCCAGCCAATCTGAAAGTGGAGCGCATGGAGCTGCCGGCCGATCGGCCACCCGGACGGATCATCGGGGAGGGAGCCGACGCGGTGCCGGAGCTTCTTCGCCTGCTGCAAACCGAAGCCAAGGTGCTGTGATGTCCGCGTTCCTGGCATTTGCCGAAACTCGCGCCGGCGTACTGCGGAAGGTCGCCTTCGAGGCGGTTACCGCGGCGCGCCGGGCAGCCGATTCAGCTGGTGGCGGCGAGGTGCATGCCGTGCTCCTCGGTGCTTCCGGTATGGCGCAACGCGCCAGCGCTCTTGGGCGGAACGGGGCAGACGTCGTGTACGTGGTGGAGCATCCCGATCTCGAGCGGTACAACCCGGAGGTGTACTCGGCCACCATCTCGGAGCGAGTACGTGCCGGCCAATATCGGGCCGCATTCTTTACCTCTTCGGCCGAGGGCCGGGATCTGGCCCCGCGGGTTGCGGCGCGGCTCGGGGTGAGCATCGCCTCAGACGTGACGGAGTTCGAGATCCAAAATGATGCGGTAATTGCTCAGCACCCCGCGTACACCGGCAAGGTGAACGTCACGCTCAGGCTGACGGGATCTCCAGCGTTGATATCGCTCCGTCCCGGCTTTGTCACTCCGGCCGAACACCAACGTGATCCGCGAGTGGAGACTCTGAAGCCCGCCGTTGACCCGGCAGCTGCGCGGGTAAAGGTCACCGAGCTGGCTCAACGGAGCACGACCAAGCTCGATCTGGGCGAAGCGGCGATCATCGTCAGCGGTGGACGCGGTTTGCGCGCGGCAGAAAACTTCAAGCTGGTGGAAGATCTGGCGGCTGCCATCGGCAACGCCGCGGTCGGAGCCACCCGCGCCGTCACCGATGACGGATGGCGTCCCGCCACGGACCAGATCGGTCAGACGGGACGGCTAGTTAGCCCCGACCTCTACATTGCGGTGGGAATCTCCGGCGCCATACAGCACCTTGCCGGAATGCGCACCGCGAAAACGATTGTCGCGATCAACAAGGACAAGGACGCTCCTATCTTCAAGATTGCGGATTACGGGATTGTGGGCGACCTGTTCGAGATAGTTCCCCGGCTCACCGACGAGGTGAAGAAGGTTCGGAGCCACGGCTAGAACAGCAATCGGGGAACCTGCCGGCGATAGAAGCTGTACTCCGGAAATCGCTCGATCAGATAGGTTTCCTCCTTTCGGGCCTTGGCCTTGAAGAATTGCAGGACTCCAGCACCTGCCAGCAGCGCCAGAGTCCAGTTGCTCCAAAACAACGTGTAGCCTGCCAGCAGCAGCACGGCCCCAACATAGATGGGATGACGGGTATGGGCGTATGCGCCGGTAGTCACCAGCCGGCTCCGCGCCAGCGGCTCAGTGCCTGGCGTCAAGTTGCTACCGAGCGATCGCGCGCCCCAGCCCAACATCACTCCACCTGCCGCGATCAAGAGTCCACCCCACCAGCGCACCCTTACCGGATCCAGCCGGTTCAGCATGTAGTCGGCGGGACCCAAGTTGATGTACCGGGGCAGCAACGGCGCTGCCAAGCCGATCACGACAATAAGGGCGATCTGTGCCCAGACCCACGGGTCTCGGGCGGCCTTTTCAAGATCCATCGCACTAAGCTAGCGCCGTTATATTTACCCGCCCTTGTCAGCGACCTCGTAAGCTCAGGAGTCTCGAGTGGCCAGTGTCCTTCCCGCCCAGCACCAGCCCGCGCTTCCGCTCGACCGACTGATCGTTCGCCAGCCTCCTGGACCGGAAGCCATGGAGATGGACGTGCTCGTTGTGGGTGCTGGTCCCGCCGGACTGGCCTGCGCCATCGAGCTGAGCCGTCTGGCCAAGCAGGAGCAGGAAGCGGGCGGCGGCTTGCCCGAGCTCAATGTTGCGGTACTGGAAAAAGCCGAGAGCCTGGGCGAGCACAACCTGTCGGGGGCAGTCATCAATCCCCGCGCCTTCCGCGAGTTGTTTCCCGACCTGCCGATCGAGCAGCTGCCGTTTCGTCAACCAGTCTCGCGTGAGGCGGTCTATCTGCTGACCGAACGCAGGGCCCAGCGGCTTCCCATTCCGCCCACGATGCACAACTCCGGGTACTACACGGCTTCGATCTGCGAGGTGGTGCGCTGGCTGGGCGAGCGGGCGGAGGAGGCGGGGGTGAACATCTTTGCCGGCTTTCCGGTCGATGCTCTCCTGGTGGATGGCGAATCGGTCCGCGGAGTACGCACGACGCCGTCGGGCTTGAGTCGAGACGGCACTCCCGGCAGCGGCTACACCGACCCCACCGAGGTCACCGCCCGAATCACCATGCTGGCCGAGGGCACCCGGGGGCTACTCTCGCAGGCCTACGCCCAGTGGCAGAAGGTCGGCTCACCCAATCCACAGCTATTTGCTCTCGGCGTCAAAGAGGTGTGGGAGACCAAACGCCCGCTCGACCGTGTGATCCATACACTGGGATGGCCGCTTCCTACTGATGCTTTCGGCGGAAGCTTCATGTATCCGCTGAGCTCGCGCCAGATAGCTCTCGGACTGGTTGTGGGGCTGGACTACCACGACGCTGCGCTCGATGTCCATCAACTGCTCCAACGGATGAAGCTGCATCCGCTGTTCCGGCCATACCTGGAGGGAGGACAGCTGCTGGAGTGGGGAGCGAAGACCATCCCCGAAGGTGGCTACTACTCGCTGCCGGAGCGCCGGTATG
>JBJMPB010000346.1:0-2843 GCA_045803455.1 Gemmatimonadales bacterium
GCCAGGCTCAGCAGCAGCAGCGTGGGAAGTGCTGGTTTCATGTTCGTGTCTCCTCAGGCCGCGGCCTGATCTCCCGATGGCGGTGTCTTTTCCGGCTGCCGAGGCGAATCGGTGACATTGCTGGCGCTCTTCCAGGCAGCCAGCAATTCCGGGTCCTGTGCAAAGCGGAAGCGGTTGAGCCCGTCGATCACCTTGACGATCTGCACCACCTCGTCGGCCACCACGTCCAGCTCGGCACTCGCGCCCACATGCACCCGCCGGCCGGCGGCACCCTGCTCCGTCACGGCATCGAATTCCTGGAGCGATTCCGACAGGCTGTCGAGCACCCGCTCCACCAGCCCATGCTTGACCAGCAATTCCTTCTGCCGCTGGGCCTCCGCCACCATGTTGCCGGTCATCGTCTTGAATGGAAGGTAAGGCGCCGGGTCGCGGGGAAGAACGAACTTCTGCGCCAGCTCCGGAGCATCCTTGGCAGCCCGCCGGGCAACTCGGGCGAGGTGAACCAGCTGCTGTCTTCGCATCGACTGGGTCAGCTCCAGCTTCCGCGCGCTGGCGGCGCGCACCTCGACGAACCCCTCCAGCTGCCGGGCGGCAAGCTCCCTGGAACGCTGGAGCTGTTCCTCCAGCTGCGCAACCGCCGCATGATACCCGGAGCTCTCGTCCAGGTGGGCTCGGCTGAATTCCAGCGCCCGAGAGCCCATCTCGAGCTTCCTGCGAGTCTTCGCGTTCATGATCAGGTCCCTCCGTCTGGTTCAACCGCGGCGGTCGGCGCATCCACGGCACAAGTGAAAATGATTGACTGTGTCCGAGCGACGCCGACTGCGGCCCGGCGAGGCATGTAGATGCGTAGATCATGCCACGACCATTTCGGCTCACCACTCTGCGCGCAAGTCGGACTGAATGAGGAGGTTGGCTCTTTTCCGGCGAAGACCGGCAACTGCGAAGGCGGGTCGGACGGGTGCGGAGCCGCGATGGGGCAAATACAATCCGGCCTGGCTCGTTTACGATGCGCGCCCGTCGGAGTACGAGCGGCCCCAGGCCACGTACGAGACCGCTCTGCCGGATGCGATCCCGTTCCCGATGATTACATCGATGATGGGGAAACTTACCGGCGGCTTCAGCTGAGCTACGATGCCGGGCAGTGAGAGTGCAGCGGGAAGTTCGCGGACTACATCGCGCGATCAGCGGTGTACAAGGGAGCTCAGCCCCTTACCAGCACCAGCCCTGACGAGTACAGCCGGGCCTGGCCGCAGTACCATGGATTGGTGTTCGTCTACATCGGGCTCCGGACCGAATACGATCCACGCGGCGGGAATTACGATCTTTGGTTTGCGGAGTCCCACAGGCTCTGCGGTGTCCTCTTTTTAGGACACTCGGCTTGCTAGCCTCGCTTCGAGACGACATCATCCTCCTAGACTACTCGCTGCCGGGTGCCGGCGGCTGGAGATCTCCGACCAAGGGCAGCAATCATGCGACGGCTACTCGTGCTGGCAGCAGTACTCCTGGTGACTTCCTGTGGAGATGATGACTGCTGCGCTCCCGAGTTCGGGATCGGGACGCTCCAGATCACCACCGTAACCACCGGAACCCCCACTGGCGAATTCACCATCATCGTGGACGGTGCGTCTCCCCGGGTGATCGGGCCCACCGCCACCCTCAACATCACCGACGTGGACGAGGGCTCCCACGTCGTGCAGCTCACGCTTCCCACCGGCTGCTCCGCGGCGGGCGAAAATCCCCGTACCGTAACCGTCACCAGCCAGAACACCACCACCGTGGACTTCGCGGTCACCTGCAGCTGAGCTTCGGAGCGCGAGCACGCCTAGAACTCGTCCGCGGTGTTAGCTACGCCGCAGATCTTCGAGCCGCCGGCGGTGCCAAGGTAATCACCAGCACGCTTACCAGCACGCAAACTGTTCCCAGGAGAGTTCTCAGGTCGAGCGCCTCCCCCGCCAGGAAGTGGCCCAACAGCACCGCCACCACCGGATTGACGTAGGCATAGGTCCCCACCTTGGTGGGCGACTCGCGCTGGATCAGCCAGACATACGCGGTGAATGCGATGATCGATGCGGGGACGATCAGGTAGAGGAGGGCGACCCAGGCTTTCGCGGACACCGCAGCCGGATGAAAGCCGCCCAGCTGGCCCAGGGACGCGGCGGCGACGCCCAGGAATCCGCCACCCAGCAGCATCTGGGCACCCGAGCTCATGACCTTGGAATCGGGCAGCGGAACCTTCCGGGACAGGGCGGAGGCCACCGACCAGCTGAGCGCGGCAAAGATCAGGGCGGCAGCGCCGAGCGGGTCGACCGGTGCTCCCCCCAGGTTCAGAGATCGGCTCATGAGCACCGCCACTCCGGCGACCCCAATGGCCAGCGCCAGGGCCAAGCGGAGCGTGAGTCGCTGGGTGCCGAGCAAGATGATCTCCGACAGGGCGGTGAACGCGGGAATCATCGCCAGCATCACCGCCGCGACGCCGGACGCCACCCGCTGCTCTGCCCAGAAGAGGCAGCCGTAGTCCAATACGAATATGAGAAAGGCCACGAGCGACACCGAGGCCCACTGCTTTCGAGTGGGCGAAGCCTGGCGTCGGCTGAGCGCCCAGCAGTAGAGAATGAGTCCGGCGACAGTGAATCGAACCGCGGCGAAGAGGAGCGGCGGCACCTCCTGCACTCCCACCCGGATGGCGAGGAAGCTTCCGCCCCAGAGGAAGTAGATGGCCGCGAAAGCGAGAATGGTCTTCCAGGACGGACCATCCGCGGCGCGGGTCACTTCGAGAGCACCGCCCGCACCGAATCCAGACTCCCGTCGTTGGGTGCCGGGGTGAGCCCCAGAATGTGCGCGAC
>JBJMPB010000358.1:0-5539 GCA_045803455.1 Gemmatimonadales bacterium
GAGCGACGAGCGGCACCAGTCTGGCGTTGAGTTCGACCTCGCGCGAACCGGGCTGAGAACCAGCGGCCGAGCGGGGAAACCCATCGGCATAGCCCACGGCAAGCGTCGCAATGGTACAGTGGCGATCGCTCCGAAAGCTCCCGCCATAGCCCACGGTGTCTCCCGGGTCCAGGGAGCGAAGCGCTACCACTCGAGCGCGTAGCGCGGCGACCGGCTGTGGGGTCGCTGTGCCGGCAGCCCCTCCATATAGATAAATCCCCGGTCGGACCAGATCGGCAGCATAGCGAGATCCCCGCAAGGCGGCTGCGCTGTTGGCGGCATGAACCAGCGAAGCTCGCCGAGGCAGCGTTTCCAGGGTCTGCTGAAAGCGTCGCCACTGAAGCGCCGTGGTCTCATCATCCGTTTCGGAATCGAGAAAGTGGGTGAACACTCCCTCCCATGCTCGAGCCGTTTTGAGGGTGCTCCGGATTCGCTCCAATGCCGGGGCGTCGTTCCAGCGAACCCCACCCCGGCTCATCCCGGTATCAATCTCGAGGTGAAAGGGCCGATCGCCTTGGGCCACCCAGGCGTCGAGCGCTACCGGATCTCCCACGGCGGGACGTAAATCATGCTGGATGAAGCGGGAGATCCACGGAGGTATGAGAGGCGTTGCCACCAGGATGGGCCGAGTGATTCCAGCGGAGCGGAGGCTCTCCCCTTCTTCGATCGACGCCACTCCAAAGCCCCAGGGGCTTACCGCTTCCAGGGCCCGGGTCACTTCCACCGCGCCCAAACCATAGCCGTTAGCTTTGACCATCGGCAGCAAACGACTACCACTGACTGCGGCAACTTTGCGGGCGTTCGCCACCAGCGCGGCCAGGTCAACATCCACCCACGCACGCGCGGTCTCGGCAGAAAAAGTGGTGGTCAAGGCGGCGGGTATCATATTCGGCGCGAGGGTTACATGCAAGACAAATCGGCGCTGGGACGCGCTATGGCGATGGTGAGAGATCTCCGCCTGCGCTGTCCGTGGGACCGGGCTCAGACCCGCGAAACGCTTCGACCCTACCTGGTCGAGGAAGTGCTGGAGCTGGATCACGCATTGGCCGAGGGAGATGCCCGAGCGATCCAGGGTGAATTGAGTGATCTCTTGCTGCACCTCGCCTTTCAGCTAGTGCTCGCCGAAGAATCAGGCGAGTTCAGCCCCGAAGAGGTAGCCCAGGGGCTCGAGCGAAAGATGCGCCGGCGCCATCCTCACCTGTTCGAGCTGGGTGAGCCCGTGGCATGGGAGGTGATCAAACGGCGGGAGCGCCAAGGCCGGGTGCTCGATGGCATCGTTCCCACCCTTCCGTCCCTTCTCATGGCTTGTCGCCTGCAAGAGCGGGCAGCCTCGGTGGGATTCGACTGGCCCGATGTCAGCGGACCGCTGACGAAGATCAGGGAGGAGTTGGCGGAGGTCGAGGCAGAGCTGCACGCGAGTCAGCCCGCAGAGCGCCCGCGCGATCCAGACCCCAATGCTCCAGATGGGCTGCCCAGGGGTGCCCTGATCGATGAAATTGGTGATCTGCTGTTTGCGGTGGTCAATCTCGCCCGAAAAGCCGGGGTACAGCCGGTGCTGGCATTGGATCGAGCCAACCGGAAATTCCGCAGCCGGTTCGACGAAGTGGAGCGCCTGGCAGCGGAAAGGGAGATCGATGTGTCCACCGCGGGACTCGAGATCCTTGATCGCTTGTGGGATGAGGTAAAAGCTAGGGATACAACCGGTGTATCTGGCGCGGAAAAGCTATAGCCTCCCGAATGTGAGGAATCCCACAGATCCAGGCCACCGTCCGCTCGATCCCCAGGCCGAAGCCCGAGTGGACAAAGGTGCCGTACTTTCTGAGATCGAGATACCAGCGATAGGCCTCGGGATCGAGGCCCTGATTCTGGATCCGGCTCAGCAGCTTGTCGTAGTCATCCTCCCGCTGCGAACCGCCGATGATCTCGCCATACCCCTCCGGAGCGAGGCAGTCATTGTTCAGTACTGTCCGCGGATCCTCCGGGTTTTCCTTCATGTAGAAGGCCTTCACGTGCTTGGGATAGTTGTACACGAACACTGGACGGTCATACTCTCGCGCAAGCAACGTCTCATCATCTCCGCCCAGGTCGCTGCCCCAGGTCATGTCGGAGCCCAGAGCATTGAGCCGGGCCACGGCGTCGGTATACGAAACGCGAGGAAAGGGCGGCTGGACTCGCTGCAGAGGAGCGACATCCCGCTCCAGCTCCTTCAGCTCCTCCTGACGCCGTTCCAGCGCGCGGCCTACCAGGTAGCTGACGAATTCCTCCTGCAGGCGCATGTTGGCGTCGGAGTCGTTGAAGGCGACTTCCGGCTCGACCATCCAGAACTCGGTCAGATGCCGGCGCGTCTTGGACTTCTCGGCCCGGAAGGTGGGCCCGAAGCAGTAGACCTTCCCCAAGGCCGCCGCCGCTGCTTCCACATACAGCTGACCGGTCTGGGCGAGATAGGCCTTACCCAGATCGAAGTAGTCAGTAGCAAAGAGGTTTCCCGCCTCCTCACCGATGGCCCCAGTCAAAATAGGGGTATCTACCAGCACAAAGTCTCTCTGGTAGAAGAAGTCGCGGATGGCCTGCGCTACCTCATTGCGGACCCGGGCAATGGCGGCCTGGCGGCGACTCCGAAGCCACAGGTGTCTATGCTCGAAGAGGAAAGTCGTCCCATGCTCTTTGGGACTGATCGGAAAATCAGGACTGCTCCCGAGCAGCTCGATCGACTGGACCGCAAGCTCGTAGCCACCGGGAGAACGCGGCTCGGCTCGCACAGTCCCGATCACCGCCACGCTGGCTTCATGGGTCAGAGCCGAAAACGTGGCCCAGGTGGCTTCGGTAACCTCTTTTTTCGAAAGAACACCTTGGACGTACCCCGAACCGTCGCGTATGACCACGAACGCGATCTTTCCGCTGGATCGCGTCGTCACGACCCAACCTCTCACGGTGACGGTTTCGCCCACGTGCGCGTGAAGCCCGCTGATATTCGCTACGGCCATGCTGTGTCCGCTGGGAGTGTGTGCCGCTTTCGAGGAGCGTTGAGTCTAGCCCTGCTGCTGGGAAGCGTCAACGCAGCTTGCATAAACTTCCGTCCACCACCGGCTCCGCTCGCGGCGAGCGTTGCCGGTGATGCCCCTACGCCGGTATGGACGGCGAAAGCTGGCCGGCGGTTTACCGATCCGGTCGAGATCAGGAACAACACCCTGTACGGCGGCAGCATCGATCGGAAGGTCTATGCGGTGAATCTCTCCAGCGGGGACGTGCGCTGGTCCTCGCGCCTGCCGGGGATGATCGTGGGTGGCGTGCTGGTTTCCGGCGACACTGTCTACGCCGCCAGCTCCCGACCTCAGGGAAGAGTCTCTGCGCTACGCGTATCCACCGGGAAGCAGATCTGGCGAGTCTCGACCCCGCCTATCGGCGCCCCTCTCGCGCTGATCAATGGAACCCTGATTGCCCTCTCTCAGCAGGGTGAGGCACTGGGTGTCGATCCGGCCCACGGCAAAATTCGGTGGCGGCAAAGACTCGGCGTGTCTCGCACTGCGGCGGTACTCGCGGGTAACAGTGGAGCCCTGGTGGCAACGACCGATTCACTCTTCCGGCTGGAGACCAGCGATGGGAAAATTACCCATCGGGCGAGAACACCAGGAACCATCGTGTCTCCGGTCCTCCAGCAGAAAGATGCCCTGATTGCGGGCACCACCGACTCACTGCTGGTATCGATCAACCCCCAGAACCTGGAACGCCAGTGGTCGCTGCGAGTCGATGCCCCGGTGCTCGGATCCCCCGGTGCCTTGGGAGACACGTTGTACCTGGCCACTCGGGCGGGAACTCTCTACCGGATAGACCCTGGGCCGGAGCCGAAACTGAGGACGCTGGCTCGATTGGACTGGCCGGTCACAGCTCCGGTGACAATCGCGGGGCGGCAGATTCTACTGGGCGGAGCGGATGGCGTCATCCGTGCCCTCCGGGTCGACGGAACTGAGGTGTGGCGGGTCAAGGTGTGGCGTCCAGTTGAGCTGGGTCCCGTTCCGCTGAGCGATGGGCTCCTCGCCTTAGGCGGTAACGGCGACTTGCATCGGTTCCGGCGATGACCCGGCCCTGGATCCTGTTGCTCGGGAGTCTGATGTTCAGCAGCCCAGCTGAGGCGCAGGAAGCGCGGCCCTTGGTGAAGTACGGTAAGTGGGTGCTGGTGGCCGGATCAGCTGCCATGAATTACTTGGCCCTGCAGGCGCATAACGACGCGGACGACTCCTTCGATGAGTTGGAATCCCACTGCTTCGATGAGGCCTCCCGATGTGACCTCGGGCCCACCGGCACGTATACCGATCCCGAAATCGAAGGCTTGTACCAGACCTCCCTCCACTATGACCGAGTTGCTCGGGGTTGGCTGATCGGGGGACAGACAGCGCTTGCCGGTGCGGCAGCGCTTTTCATCTGGGAGCTGACTCTACCCAAGGGCCCGCCAGAAAACATTCCCTTCGAGCCCGAGGTGCGCAGCCTGTACCGGGCTACCGGGCTGGGTGTGAGGGTAAAATTTTAGGAGTTCAATTGCTTAGCCCACCCGGAACAATTCGACTGCCCGAGGATACCGCGATACTGCTCGTTCCCTGAGACGCTGGTTCTCCCGTCGTTGCAGCCCAGCGTCGGCAGCAATCACCTGGGTGGCCAGCTCGCGGGCGTGGGTCAGCAGATCGGCATCATCGGGGAGTCTCGCGTGCCGCAGCTCGAATCCCCCATGCTGACGGGCTCCGATCAGGTCGCCCATACCGCGTTCGGCCAGGTCCAGCTCCGCGATCTTGAAGCCATCCAGTGTGGAGGCAAACCCCTGCAGCCGCTCAGGCGAGGGCCCGTCCACCAAGAGGATGCAATAGCTCTCCTCGGCTCCGCGGCCGATCCGCCCCCGCAACTGATGGAGCTGGGCCAGGCCGAACCGGTCCGGATGCTCGATTACCATCATCGTGGCATTGGGCACGTCGATTCCGACTTCGATGACCGTGGTTGCCACCAGAACGTGCACCTGGCCACTCCGGAAGCGGCGCATTACCCCGTCACGGTCCTCGGCCTTCATCCTGCCATGAACCAGGTCGACTTGCAGGTCGGGCCAGCGCGCGGCCAGAGTCTGGACCATGGTGGTTGCGGCACGGAGATCGGCTCGCTCGGATTCCTCGATCACCGGTAATACCACGTACGCCTGCCGTCCCTTCAGGCACTCGGCCCGGACAAAATCGAAAACCCGCTCGCGTTGATTGCGGTGACGGAGGGCCGTTCGAACCAGCCCTCGTCCGGGCGGCCGTTCTCGCAGCGTGGATACGTCGAGGTCGCCGTAAAGCGTGAGGGCGAGCGAGCGCGGAATCGGTGTGGCCGTAAGCAGTAGCACGTCCGGGGCAACACCCTTCCCGATGAGTGCGGCCCGCTGCTCCACGCCAAACCGGTGCTGCTCGTCGATGACCACCAGCCCCAAACGCTTGAAGGTCACCCCTTCCTGCAGCAATGCATGGGTACCCACCGCGAGCCG
>JBJMPB010000380.1:0-5789 GCA_045803455.1 Gemmatimonadales bacterium
AAAACTTCCTGGCCGCCCACCAACTCGACATTCATTGATGTACTGAGTTTCTGCACGCGCCACACTGGGGAAATGGCCCCTCGCGGCGTGTGTCCAGATAACGGGCGGTTTCTGCCATATGACCGCATACTGACGCGTGTCCCGCGTGTCTGTGCTTGTCGTGACTGCTGCCGGTGTGCCATACTCTGCCGCTCCCCCGAGTGTTGCTCGACGTCCGCACCCTACATCACCCTGCTTGAGCGCTGGCTCCCTCCACCGCTGAGGAGACGAGATGCCCACGGGAACCTGTGTCGCCTGTCAATGCCCCAACGTGCGCCTGGCGTCTGCCACCACGAATTGTGCGTGCCTGGTGTGTGAGCGGTGCGCCATCCAGTTTATGGAGGCCGGCGTCTGTGGCATCTGTGAGACCCCGTTCAGTGACGAGGAGTTCGCCAGTGACGAGGAGGGGGACGCGGAGGACGCCAAGGAGCGTCCCTAACACCGCTGCCACGCCTTCCCACCCCTCTGCGCCGATTCCTCGTGTCGTTAACTGTCCTGCGCCCGTTGCGCTAATGCTGAGCGGCAGTCCTGCCGATACGTCTATATGAGGTGAGGAACGCCCTCCCTCACAGGGGTAGCTGTGGCCAGTCGGGTTCCGAGGTTCCCCGGCTGGCTACGGTGCTGCGCCTCACGGTCTATGCGCTTCCGCGCCCACACTGGTACAGTCACCACTGCGGTGACGTCGCTCCCACGGCCACCACCTAGCCGCCATCCAGGTTGTTGGGCTCCTCTCGCAGCTCAGGCAGCAGCGGCCTGTGGCGGCGTCCCCGTCCTGGTTTCTCTTCTAGCCCCTCACGTCCCTCCTGCACAAACCGCTGTAGCCATTTGTAGGTATGGCGACGGCTCAGGCCTCCTATCATGGCAATGGCGGTGATCGTCATCCTGTCAGCTCGCAGTAAGAGAATCCGGGCACGCCTAGCTAGCCCAGCCGAGAGGGTCACTGAACGCTGCCACGTCATGAGTGTTAGGCGTTCTGCCGGCGTGAAGCGGATCATGAGGGAGGTTGTGCGTCCACGAAGCATACTGCACCCTTGGATGAGACGTGTGTAGACGGTTGCACAATCGAAACTCCTTGGTGTCGGTGGTGCCGGCGCTGGGGCCTCCTCGGTTTTGCCGGGCTTCCGTCCTTACCGCCGCGGCCGTCGCTCGTCATGCGGGCGCGGCGCCCCCCGCTCGCGGGCCTCTGTGACACTCAAGGTCCGCCCTCCCACCCCCCGTCTGTTGATGCTGGCCAGTGCCGCCTGGGCCGCGGTGGCATCGGGCATCTCGACAAAGCCAAAGCCCCGCGAGCGGCCAGTCTCTGGATCCGTGATGATGCGGACCTGCTCGACGTTCCCATACGCTTCAAACAGCTGGCGCAGCTCGTCTTTCGTGGTTGTAAAGGCGAAATTCCCGACAAAAATCCGCATGGATGACTCCTCAGGGGCAGTTGTGTCTCGATGGCTCAGCCGCTCTGCCGGTCCTTACCAGCGTGGGCGTCGCTCCTCCCGTAGTCGCCGTGGCTCTCGCCGCTCCTCTCGCTCGCGGGCCTCATTGACCGTCAACGGCCGTCCCCCCAACACTGTCCCGTGCAGCCCGTCAATCGCGGCCTGTGCCTCGGCGCTATTGGGCATCTCGACAAAGCCAAAGCCGCGCGCACGCCCGGTGTCGCGATCCGTGATAATCCGGACGCTCTCGACGATGCCGTACGGTGCAAACAGCTGGTGCAGCTCGTCTTCCGTCGTTGCCCACGCCAGATTACTGACAAAAATCTGCATGGCTCACTCCTTCTCTGCTCAAGTCTCTCTTCGACCCCATGCCTGTCGATCACAGCTGGCGTATTTTCTCCATGCCCGTGAGATCGGGTGGTGCAGTCAATGCGGTCGCATCATACGAAGCGAGCAGCCGTTCCGCGCGCTCGACGGCCTCGGGCGACAGCGACAAATAGTAGCGGCGCGCGCCATTCGCAGTGAGCCCATAAAAGCCCTCCGCGTCGACGGGGACCTCGGCAGTCTGCAAGGCCTGTGCCAATTGGTGCAGCATGTCTTCAGCGTCGCGGTCCGCGATAGAGCTGTCACTTTTGGCGTTGATGATTTCATACCACGCCATGACGTCTCCTTCGGGAGCAGTGTCCTTCTCTCCCGCTCAGCTCTCGTTATCCTGGGTGCTGTCGCGCGTGCTGGAGGCAGGCTGCAATCGCGGTGTCCTCGAGCCCGTGCTGCCGCAAGCACACGCGGAGCTCATCCTCGGTCATGGGATCGGACATGGGTTTCATCGTCGAGAACCCAGCATCCCTGGTGATCTGGATGAAGAGTGCTTCCGGTGCACCGCGTACTATCCCAAATGCGAGACGGTCTTCTGCCATAGGTCTGCCTTTCTGGGTCTGAGCGGCGTTGGCACTCCACACGGCATGGCTTCCCTCCTCCCTCATGTACTCTGTCACCACATACCGCCCGCGTTCCACTCACTGCACCAGCCCATACCGGAGCATCCCCAGGCATGTGTCCGCCAGCGCCCCGTTACACCAGCGCGTCCAACAGCGTCTTGGCCTCCTGGAGGTCGGCGGTGTCAAACCCCTCGGTGAACCAGCCATAGATGGGCGCCAGGAGATCGCGCGCTTCGTTCCGCTTGCCCTGCTGTTGCCAGAGGCGACTGAGGCTCATGGCGGCCCGTAGCTCCAGCGCTTTGGCCTCTTGGCGGCAGGCCACATCCAGGGCCCGCTGGAAGCAGGCTTCCGCCTCCGCCTGGGGTGCCCCCGTCTGCCGCAGGAGCAAGACGCCCCGGAGGCGAGCGATTTCCGCTTCCCACCAGCGTTCCTCCTGCTGCTCCACCAGGGTGTGTGCCTCAGCCAGCGCCTGGAGGCCCTCTTCCACATGGCCCAGGTGGGCAGAGACTTCCGCCAGCCAGGTATAAAAGTAGGGGACGAACACCGCTGCCCCGGTGGCGCGGTAGGCGGCGATCCCCTGGCGTACCTGGGCTATCTCCTCCTCGCCCTGGCCCTGCATGGCCAGCGCCCACCCACGATAGCTCATTCCCTGGGCCACCCAGAGTGGAAATCCCTGCTCGGTCGAGAGCACGACCGTAGCCTCTGCGTGCGCATGGACGGCCGGCACGTCGCGGCGAAACTGCGAGACGATGGCTGCGAAACACCACGCAAACGCGAGACTAAAGGGATGCGACAGCTCGTGCGCCAACGCCAGAGCCTCGTGGACGCGGGCCAGGGCTTGCGCCGGGTACCCCAGTGACCAGCGGGTTGCAGCGGCATAGATGCGGCAGGCCACACCGGGATCTTGGCCCATGCGGAATGCCGGAGCACGGCGCTGATCTGGCGTGTAGCGTGCGATCCCTTCCTCCAAGTGCATGCGGGCAGCAGATAACGCGCCAAGCCAGAACGATGTCAACCCGAGGGCATAGTGGCCGAGGACAGAGAGCGCCGGGTCATGGGCACGTTGCGCCAGGCGTAGCAGCGTGTCCCCGAGCTCGCGTGCCGTCTGCAACTGTGCCCGTGTGTTATAAAACCGCCACAGACCAAACAAGACCGGGGCAAGCTCTGGCGACTCCCCCACCTGCTGACACAACGCATATGCCCGGGTGTAGGTGTGCTCCACCTCAGGCGCTCCGTGCCCTTTGGTTATCTGCAGAGCAGCGCCGAGCGCGAGGTGCAGGGTCACGGCGTGCTGGGTACGCGCCGGCGTCTCTGGCAATGTCGTGAGGAGCTCGATCCCGGTGGTGAAGTGACTGATAGCTTCCAGATTGGCTGAGCGCTCGCTGGCTTGTTGGCCCGCCTGCTGCCAGTAGCGCACCGCCTGCTCGTGGCAACCCGCCGCGGTGTAGTGCTGGGCGACGAGCTCCGGCTGGGTCTCGACTACTGCGGGGAACCGGGCTTCGAAGACCTGGGCAATCTGCTGGTGGACTCGCTGGCGGGTGCTCTTGAGCAATGACGTATAGGCCGCATCCTGGATCAAGGCGTGCTTAAAGATATACCTGGCCCTCGGCGGTCGCCCCCGCTGATAGAGGAGTTCGGCGTGCACTAACTGTGCTAACCCCTCCTGTAAAGCATGCTCGGCCTGCGGGGCAATGGCCTGGAGCAGCTCATAGGCAAACTCCCGTCCCAGCACGGCCCCGAGCTGCGCCACCTCTTTGGCGGTATTGAGCCGATCCAGCCGGGCCATGAGCGCGTCCTGTAAGGTGTTGGGAATCGCCACCGTGCGCAGTGGCCCGGTGAGCACATACTGGTCCACCTCCTCCCGCAGCAGCGCCGACGTCAGGAGCATCTTCGTCAACTCTTCGGCATACAGCGGCACCCCATCCGTTTTGGCCACGATGTGCTGCACGACCTCCGCCGGGAGCGTTTTGCCGCCGGCCCGCTGGGTAATGAGCGCCTCGACCTGCAGGCGCTCCAGGCGGTTGAGTACGAGGGGAGTGATGTGGGAGCGCTGCGGCCAGGGCGGGTTGAACTCCGGGCGATAGGTCAGCACGTGCAACATCGGCACGGTGGGCGCCTGCTCGACCAGCAGTCCGAGGGCCTCCAGCGTGCTGGGGTCGGCCCAGTGCAGGTCTTCCCACGCCACCAGCACGGGCTGTCGCTCGGCCAGCGCCATCATCCATGCGGTCAGCGCGTCCAGCATCTGCTGTTTCTGTTGCGGCGGCGGCAACGTCAGCGGCGCATAGCGCTCTGCCACCAGCGGCACGGATAGTAACCCGGCAAACAGCGGTACCACCTCAGCCAGGGGTAGGCGAGAGGGCATCAGTCCTGCCTCCAATTTAGCGAGCCTGGTGGCTGAAGGATCGTCCGGCTCAAACCGCCACAGGCGCTCGAGGTGGGTGATCACCGGATAGAGGGCGCTATTGGTATGATAGGGCGAACAGCGAAAGGCCATGCGTGGCAACCCCTCAGCGCGCACCTGCGCCCACAGCCCCTCTACCAGGGCCGACTTCCCAATGCCAGCCTCGCCGCCGATGTAGACGACCTGGCCCAACCCGGCTTTGCTCTGGTCCCAGCGGCGGCGCAGGAGTCCGCTTTCCTCCTCCCGCCCCACCAGCACCGGCGCCCCGACAGGCACGAACTCCTCGTCATGACTGGGCGTCTCCAGCAGGCCACGCACACGGCTCACCGCCAGCGGTTCTGCGACCCCGGAGAGCGCGTGCGTCCCCAGGTCTTCCAGGGTAAAGACACCCTGCACCAGTCGCGCCGTCACGGCGCTGATGACCACCGCGTTGGCTGGGGCGAGGGCTTGGAGCCGCGCCGCAATATTGGGCGTTTCTCCCAGGGCGAGGTGTTCATAGCGCCCGCCCCCACCCATCTGCCCCACGACGACCGGGCCGGTGTGGATACCGAGCCGTACAGCGAGGTGCACACCGTACTGTGCCGCCAGACGGGTATTCAGGGTGGCGATGGCCTGGACAATACCCAAGCTGGTGTGCACCGCGCGCCGGGCCTCGTCCTCATGCGCCGTCGGGTAGCCAAAATAGACCAGCAGCCCATCGCCGAGGTATTGGGCGATATGGCCCGCGTAGGGCTGGATGACCTCGGCCGCAGCCTCCTGGTAGGCGCGAACCACCGTTCGCAAGTCTTCCGGGTCGAGTTGGCTGGAGAGCTGCGTGGAATCCACAAGATCACAGAACAGCACCGTGAGTTGCCGCCGTTCCGCTTCGGGGGCCGGGCGGGTCGGCGCCGAGACGCGCCCGGCGGCCTGGACGTCTAACGCCATAGTGGGTGCAAGGACGTGTGCCGACCATGCAAGGGACTGCGCCGCAGGGAGCCCAGCAGC
>JBJMPB010000439.1:0-17119 GCA_045803455.1 Gemmatimonadales bacterium
GAACGGTGAAGCGGGTTGTAGGAGGAGTGAAGCCCACATCCTGATCGAGCGAGAGAAGACTTAGTCCGGGAGTCGTAACAGCAGTCGATCCTTGCTCCCGGCAGTCTTGGGCTCGATCTGAGCGAAAATTGTGATACTTGCCGTGCTGGCTGGGCCGCAGGAATACGGGACCAGCCCGCGCACCTCGATCTCCGATCCGTCCTGTTCCAGAGTCCACGAGCCTGCCCGGCGGCCAGCCCCGGCCGCCGTGCACCGACCGAGCACCCGCACCCGTCGTCCCAACAGGCTATCAGCCGTCAGTGCCTCTTCGATGCGAACCAGCGGCGCCTGATCCGGGCGCACGGGAACAGCGTTACCATCGGGCAATCCGCCGGTTCCTTTGGTGGCAGGATCAACCGGGGCAGGGTTGACCGTGGCCGGCTGCGCAGCCGGATCGGAGACCGGTGCGGGACTGCCGGGGTTCTGAGCCGCTCCTCCTCGCGGGCCGCAGCCAGCGAGCAAGAAGGGCAGGAGTATCCAAGCGAAGGGGGCACCGCGACCGAAGCAGCCGGGAAATCCCCGGCCGTGAGTTAAGTCAGGACACACGCCGGGTCTTACGCTTCATGAAATCCATCAGAATGAATTGTCCCAGGGTCATGGTATTGGTGAAGTAGGCCTTTCCCTTGCAAATGGACGCGACCTGCTTCACGAACTCCACCAGGCTCCGGTCTCGAGCCAGCATGAACGTGTTGATCATGATTCCGGAGCGGCGGCAGTTCGCAACCTCGCGGTAGGTGGCCTGCAGGATCTGGGGATCCAGCCCCATGGAGTTCACGTAGATCCGGCCGTCTGACATGGTAAGGGCCGACGGCTTACCATCGGTGATCATGATGATCTGGCGCATATCCTTCTTCTGCCCCAGCAGAATACGGCGAGCCAGTTTGAGCCCTTCGGCGGTATTGGTGTGATAAGGACCGACCTGAGCCGTCGCCAGCGCGCTCAGAGGAATTTCCTCGGCGGAATCGTGGAACAACACGACGCGGAGACTGTCCCCGGGATATTGCGTTCGAATCAGGTGCGTCAGCGCGAGGGCGACCTTCTTGGCCGGGGTGAACCGGTCTTCTCCGTACAGAATCATCGAATGGGAGCAGTCGAGCATCAGCACGGTGGCCGCCGAGGAGCGATACTCGCTCTGACTCACCATCAAGTCGCCATACTCGATGTTCAGCGGTACCCCCAGACCCTCGCGCGCGATCGCGTTGGTGAGCGTGGCGGGCACGTCGAGGTTCAACACATCGCCGAATTCATACTTCTTGCTCACCCCTTCAGCTTCCACCCCCGTAGCCAGGTACGGCGTGTCGTGCGCGCCAAAGCTCGATTTTCCGACGCTACCCAACAGGTTTTTTAGTGTCTTGTACCCGAGAAAGTCGATGCCTTTCTCAGTGAGGTTGAACTGGACCTGCTGGGCCGCAGAATGCGCCTGCCCTCCGGGCCCGAACATCGACTGATAGCCCTGGGGCACCTGGGGGGCCTGACTCACGTTGAGGTAACCCTCGTCCATGAGCCGCTGCACGATGCGGTCGAGCAGTTGGCTCAGCTGCGCTTCGATCTGTTTATCCCGAGCTTCGTCGCCGGTGCTTTCGCCCCGCAGAACCTTGAGCATCTCCGGCGTGAGCTGGCCAGATTCCATGAGCGCCTGGAGGATTGCCTGTCGCAGACCTTCGAGCGATCGCTCACCCTCGCCCATGTCGTCCTGCCAGAACGAAGGAGAGTTACCGGCAAAGCCAGACTGCAGCAGGAAGTCGCTCAGCTGATCGAGCAAACCCTGCAGGTTGACCGTGTCGGCCAGCTCGGGGTGGTACTTGGAGTAGGTGGTAAAGCGCATTGGGTGTATAGAAAGTGGAGAACGTGAACGGTCAATGGTAAACGGTGTACGGTCCATGAGCGGTGATCCGCTTCACTGTTTACCCTTTACCGTTGATCACTATCCAAAACTGATGCCGCCCTTGCCGTACCCTGGCTCACGCCGCTCCGGCTTTGCCCGGGAGTAGCCCAGCTCCTCGCTTCGGCTGATCCGTTTCTGCGAGGCCAAACCCTCCAGCACCAGCTCGCATGCGGCCACCTGGCGGGCAGCGTCATTTGATCCGGAAAGACCGAACTCGGTGACGGTCTCAACCAGCCCTGGAACCACGCTGAACCCCTTGAGGCAAACATCGGATCGCTGGTCGCCCGAGACCTTCAGGGCGCCACCCTGGTCGAACCAGGTCACGATTCTGCCCAGGTCGGCCCCGCCCATTCGCTCCTCCAGCACTCGCCCGGCAGCTCGGCGGATCAGATCCCGAGCGATGATATCGCCGCCCTGGAGCTCGCCCTCGTATTCCAGCTCCAGTTTTCCGGTGATGGAAGGGACCGCAGCATAGATATCACTGATCCGGGGAACCACCTTCTCTTCACCCAACGCGACAGTTCTCCGCTCGGCGTTGCTGATGGCGTTCTCCAGCGTGCTGATCGGAAGCCGCTGACTGACACCGGAGCGCTTGTCTACCCGTTTGTCTTCCCGAGCCTCGAAGGCCACCCGCTCGATGACTTCGAGGACAAACTCCGGAATGTCCAGCGGCTTACCACCCCGGCGGGTCCAGGCTTCCTGAGCCGTTATTTCCATTCCCAGCTGTACCGTTCTCGGGTAGTGGGTGATGACCTCGGATCCGATCCGGTCTTTGAGCGGAGTGATGATCTTGCCCCTGGCAGTATAGTCCTCGGGATTGGCGGTAAAGGCGAGCAACACGTCGAGCGGCAGCCGCACCGGATATCCTTTGATCTGGACATCGCCTTCCTGCATGATGTTGAACAACCCCACCTGCACCTTGCCGCTCAGATCGGGCAACTCGTTGATGGCAAAGATTCCACGGTTGGCTCGGGGCAAAAGGCCGAAGTGCATAGTCAGCTCATCCGAAAGCAAATGCCCCCCTCGGGCGGCCTTGATCGGATCGACGTCGCCAATCAGGTCCGCGATGGTCACGTCCGGAGTCGCCAGCTTCTCCACGTAACGTTGGTCCCGTCTGAGCCAGGCAATAGGGGTGGCCTCGCCACACTCCTCCAGGAGATCGCGGGCGTACTTGGAGATCGGGGCAAAGGGATCGTCGTTGACCTCGCTCCCCGCAATGATAGGAATCTTGTCGTCCAGCAGCGTCGTGAGGTCGCGGAGAATTCGGCTCTTTGCCTGGCCTCGGAGTCCCAGCAGGATGAAATGATGCCGGGCCAGTAACGCATTGATAATCTGGGGAAGGATGGTGTCCTCATACCCCACGATGCCGGGGAACAGCGGCCCACCGGATTCGAGACGCTTGAGAAGATTGGTCCGGATTTCTTCGCGGACGGTGCGTCCCCGTAACGGAGCCTCCGCCCACCGGCTGTTCTTGAGTTCACTTATGGTGCGTGGCTCGATCATGATTGGATTCGCTCACGAACGGGAAACAATTGGCAGAAGAGAAAATTATCTGATTTCATGAACTGGTTGGCTGACCGGTAGCATGGTTGATCTTGACAAAGTGATGCTCCGACGTAGCTTCGCCGTCGCGTCTCTGTCCGGCGACAGCGACGGCCGTGGACCTGGTTCATTCACCGCCGACCGACCTTACAGGGAGTGACGATGAAGACGATCCTGGCGCTAACCGCGGTTCTCCTGCTCGCGGGCTGCGAAAAGAAGGCCGCCACCCCGGCGTCCGACACCTCGGCTGCCGCACCGGCTATGTCCGACACCGGTATGGGGATGACTCACTCGGACTCAACCATGGCGCGGGATACGGCCAAGAAGTAGCGGCTCACCCGTCCAGATCTTCGGGCCCAAAGGGAAGCGCTACCACGGTGGCTGGTTGACCCCCAGCCACCAGCTCCTCGCCCACACCAACCTCCCGCCGAATCAACCCTAAGCCAATCGCTCGATCTTCCAGCCTGAGCGTAGATCGTACGCTTCCTACTTCCCGCTCTCCCTTCTGGATCGACCGATTATCGAGCGGCTGAGCCCTGCGCCAGCGAAGTCCCCGCAGCTCCCGATTGGTATGCCCCCGAAAATGCAGTCGGGCGACCGTCTCCTGGCCGGTATAACAGCCCTTGGTGTAGGAGACTCCGCCGATCTGATCGTAACGCACCTCCTGGGGCAAGGTGCGTTCATCTATCTCCGCCCCCAGGGCCGGCCAGCCGCAGAGAATGCGGGCCGCATGCAAGTCGCGCTCGTCACCATGAACCGCTCCCGCCGCCACCAGCTTGCCCGTCAGCGCCGCGATGGCCGGCTCCGCCCCAACCGCGAGCGCGACGAACGGTGCCGTCTCAGGGGCGAGGGCCAACGCCACCGGACTCACCTCGCCGCCAACCGGAGCAACCCGGCCGGTGGCCTCCGGGAGGGGAACTCCTGACGATGCCAACGTCTGAAAACCGTGCGCCCCAAGCAGCCAGGCGACTCTGGCCTGGCCGGTCTGATCGGCCACTTTGGCCAATCGGGGCGGCAGCTGGCGCCGGAACAGCTCGAGCGAGGGCTCCTGCCCCGAGCGCGGTGCGATCAGGGTAATGGCCTCCGGCTGACGCAGTACCCAGTAATCGACCACCACCGCGCCCTTGGGCGTCAACAGGGCGCCATAGACCAGGCTGTTGTCGCCCGGCTTCACCAGATCATTGGTGAGCAGGCCCTGGAGGCAGCTGAGGGCCCCCGGGCCCTGGACCCGGAAAACCGCGGAGTCGGTGGTGACCACGACCGCCCCATGACGCACCTGGGCCAGGCGGTTACGGTCCAGGGTCAGATCGAACTCAGACATGAGCCCATGGTAACTGCGACGCTTCATGGCCGACGAAGTCCCGCCAGACGAGATCGGCCTCACGACAGAGCATCTCGGGGTGAGACGTAGTCAGCATGGCGCATCGCATTCCAGCGGCTCGTGCGGCCCGGAGGCCGGGAAGCGAATCTTCCAGCACCACGCAACGGTCGGGCGCGAGCTCGAGCATTTCACGCGCGTGATTATAGCCGGTGGGGTCAGGCTTGCAGACCGCGACATCCTCTGCAGCCACGAGCTCGGCAAAGTGAGGTCTCAATCCCACAGCCTCCAGGATCGTTTCCAGTTCCCGCCGCAATGCTCCCGAGACAACAGCCAGCTGGAAACCCTCCAAGGCGGCGTTCTCGATGAAATCGGCCACGCCGGGCACCAGGCGCACCCCTCCGGTAATGGCTTGCTGATAGAGTGCATGCTTACGCGCCACCGCGTCCCGAACAGAGCCGTCATCGTGCGGACGGCCCATTCGCTCGAAGGTGAACCGGAAGCACTCCCGGTCATCCAGGCCGAGATATTCCTTGTAGTAGGCATCACGACTGAGCGTAAAGCCGTACTCGGCCAGCGTCGCGGTCAGAGCGTCGCAATGCTGGGCTTCGTCGTCGACAATGACACCATTGAAATCGAAGAGGATACCGGAGGCCATTGGTAAGGTATAACGGGGTAGCAGGTGAGAAGTAAGAACTCAGCGGGACCCCTTGCAAATTTCGACGGACCTTGATCGGCCCATTACTCAGCAGGGTAGTATCCCGCCGTACTGTAGGACAGATCCAGGAGCTCTACCGGATGCGCTACCCCGATCGGCAGGTCGGCGGCCCGAAGTCCCGCGCCGATCTGCATGATGCACCCGGGATTCCCCGTCACCACCAACTCCGGGCGGGGGTTGGCCGCCTCGACTGCCGCAATCTTGCTGTCGAGGACCATGCGGGCCATGTGCGGTCGGAGCACAGAGTAGATCCCCGCGCTGCCGCAGCACCGATCGGCGCCGGGCAATAGCCGGAGACGCAATCCGGGTATGGCCCGCAGCAACGCGAGTGGAGCATCGTGCACTCGCTGGGCGTGTTGGAGATGGCAAGGCGCATCGTAGGCCACGTCGAGTTGCAATGGGGCGCCGGGCCGGGGGCCGCGATCGGCCAGCAGTTCCGACACATCACGAACGCTTGCTCCCAGCCGGGCGGCTGTTTCCGTTCCCAGCAGATGGCCATAGTCCTTGAGCAACGCGCCGCACCCGGCGCTGTTCACCACCACGAAATCGGCCTGATCAACCAGAGCTTCGAGGTTGGCCGCTGCGAGCGCCCGCGCTCCTTCTCGGTCTCCCGCGTGCTCGTGCAGCGCTCCACAGCAGACCTGCCCCGTGGGCTCCACCACTCGATATCCGTTCGCTTCGAGAGTCCGCTTCGTGGCCGCATGGACATGCCCGAAGAGGGCATCCATGACGCAGCCCCGAAAGAGCGCGACCGTAGGGGAGGACGAAGTGAGCGGTGGGACGGGAGAAGGCGGAGTGGAAGTACCAGGTTGAGTTGTAGGAGTGATCTCCGACTTCAGCACCCACTCGGGCCGCTCCTTTATCTCTGTACTCGACGCCAGCATTCCCATGCCGAATCTCAGCCGGCCGTTACCGGCGACAAGTTTAGGGAGGCGGGTGGCCCGAAGCGCGCGCGCGGCTGAAAACAGCGGGCGCCACAGGGCGCGATAGCGGAACACGCCGAGCACCGTCCTGGCCAGGCTCGAGAGCCCGCGCTGGGCATGCAGCTGCTCGCGTGCGGCCTCGAGTCCCCGGCCGTATCCCACGCCGGAAGGACAAGCGGGCTCGCAGCCTCGACAACCCAGGCACGCATCCAGGTGGTTGGCCAGTGCAGCATCGTCGGCTCCCATCTCCCCCCGCTCCAGGGCTCGCATCAGGACAATGCGCCCGCGCGGGCTATGCCCTTCGTCGCCGGTGACCAGGTAGGTGGGGCATGCCGGCAGGCAGAACCCGCAGTGCACGCAGGGATCCAGGGAGGAATAGTCAAGCATTGTCCGCCCCCTCCAGGGCGACATTCAGGCACTGACCCGGATCAAAGGTGCCCCTCAGGCGGCCCACAATCTTCCCGACACCTTCGCGGTACGCTCCGAAGTGGCCCAGGGCCCGCCGGATGACCCAGGGGGCGCGCTCCAGCGTCATCGGTATCTCGCGCGACGCTGCCGCACGCCGAAGCCCCCGCAGCCGTTCCAGCGGCGCGTCACCGGTCCACCGGATCATCCCCTGACCTGCGCCCGCCGATACCAGCCCCTCGTCCAGATCATGGGCCAGCAAATCGATGGCCTCGTCCAGCCCATCGCTCAGAACTCCCAGCCTCAGGGTGACCGGGCCGCCCAGAGTTCCCCGAGCCACGGTGCTCCAGAAGGCTGCAGTCCGATCGGCTGGGAGCTGCTGCCAGCTAAGATCGGCTGAGGAACTGAGCCGACGCACATCGGCCTGAACCGCGGCATCCGTCCCCACGAACCGCGTTGCAAGAACCCAATCAGGCTCGGCGGCGAGCGCCGGCGAGAGCAGCTCGAGCGTGGCCGGCAGCAGATTGGCAGCCACCACGTCCCGCGCTCCGGAGGTCAACGCGTCTCGGGCGCCTCGAGCCAGCAGGGTCACATCGGCCCGGGGTAGCGCTCTGAGCCGCAGATGGACCTCAGCGATGATGCCGAACCCGCCGAAACCCCCGACCTGCAGCTTCGTGAGATCATAGCCGGCGACGTTCTTAACCACCCTGCCGCCGGCATTGACCAGACGCCCGTCCCCGGTGGCGACGCTACAGCCCAGCACATGATCCCGGACCGGACCGAAGCCGTGCCGCAGAGGCCCCGCCGTAGCGGTGGCGATGACCGATCCGATGCTCCGCTCCGGTCGGCCGGGAGGATCGAGCGCGAGCCACATGCCGTAGTCGGCCAGCCGCCGGCGTAGCACCTCCAGAGGAGCTCCGGCTTGCACCGTCGCGACCAGGTCGGCCGGACTGACCGAGACCACTTCCTCCATTCCCCGGGTGCTCACCACCAGGTCGGCTGGAGCGTCCGACGGGAGCCAGGTGGCTCGACCTTCCACCCGAATCTTCCAGCCTTCTTCGTGAGCCAGGCGGCACACCAGTGAAAGCGCGTCTGACGAGTCGGGGGTGGCCCGGGGCATACCCTGAGGATCCCGCTCGACTCCGGTGGTTCCCAGCAGCGCTCGCAGCCGGCCGAAGATCACATCGCTCATTGCCGGGTGCTCCGCACGACGCTCCACTCCCGACAGGCGTGCACCGGTACCACCTTCCCGGGGTTGGCCAGCTCGGCCGGATCGAACGCTCGACGGACCGCCTGCATTGCCGCGAGTGTCTCGGAATCGAAGATCCAGGGCATGTAGTCGAGCTTATCGTTGCCGACGCCGTGCTCGCCGGTGATGCTCCCGCCCACCGCGACACAAGCCGCCATGATGTCCCGGCACGCGGCACGAACCCGTGCGGCGACCGCCGGGTCGCGCCGGTCGAAGCTGATGTTCGGGTGCAGGTTTCCGTCGCCAGCGTGAAAGACGTTGCTGATGGTGAGATCGTAATGCCTGCGGATTCCTTCGATCTGGTCCATGATCGCTGGAAGGACGGAACGAGGTACGACGGCGTCCTGTACGGCGAGGTCTGGAGCAATCCGGCCCATGGCGCCGAACGCCTTCTTCCGCCCTTGCCAGAGTCGCGCCCGATCGGCCGGCGTCGAAGCGCTGCGCACGTCCCGAGCCCCGCACTCGCTCAGAATCTGCAGCACCACACGAGCTTCGGAGTCTACCGCATCGATCTGGCCGTCCAGCTCAACCAGGAGAACCGCGGCGGCGTCGGTCGGATATCCCGCGGCATATATGGAGGCTTCAACCGCTGCAACGCAGGCACGGTCCATCATCTCCAGCGCAGCGGGCACGATGCCCGCGGCGATGATCGCCGACACCGCCTCGCTGGCGGCCCGCACAGTCGAGAAGTCGGCCAGCATGGTGCGGACGCTTTCCGGAATTCGCTCGAGCCGGACGGTGATCTCGGTGGCGATGCCGAACATTCCCTCGCTGCCAACGAACAGTCCCACCAGGTCGGGTCCCCAGGGCTCCCCCTGGTCCGAGCCCAGGCGGGCAGTGGACCCGTCAGGCAAAACCACTTCGAGAGCCATGATGTGATTGGTGGTGACGCCATACTTGAGACAGTGAGGACCCCCGGCATTCTCCGCGACGTTCCCACCCACGGTGCAGGCTGCCTGACTGGAGGGGTCCGGCACGTAGTACAGGCCCAACGGGAGCACCGCATCCGAGAGCCGGGCGTTGACCACGCCCGGCTGCACCACCGCTCGGCGGTGGCCCGGATCGACTTCCAGAATTCGGTTCATCCGGGTGAGCGCGATGAGGACCGCGTCGGGGTCCGCCAGGGCTCCGCCACTCAGCCCAGTGCCTGCTCCCCGGGCGACGAAGGGCACGCCAACGAGATGCAGCAGCCTGACGATTTCCCGCACCTGCTCCGGATTGGCGGGCATGACAACCACGCCTGGGGTGGACTCATGAGTGGGAAGGCCATCCATGGCGTAGGTAGCCAACTCGGCCCGCCGGTGACGGACCCATTGGCGTCCCACGATTCGACTGAGACTGGCGAGAAGTGATGGATTCATGAGCTGGTGAAAACATCCGGAATCGCGCCGCCTTTGCCGTTGCTGTGGGCGCGACGATGTACTGTGATCCCTTTCTCTACCGTGCTGTTCAGGACCGGGAGCAACATCATGAGCGCTTGCACCCGGCCCGCAGTTGAGCGTTCGGCCAGCAGACGCTGCTTCACTCCCAGGTCGCACTCGATACTGCCGGCTATGTGGAAGGAAAGACCGGCGGGATCCTCCGGCAGGGTCGGCTCCTCCGGCGGCTCATCGTTCAATTCCCGAAGGCCACTGAGATAGATGGTGGAGAGGTCCCGCAGCGCCGCGATTTCCTCGCCGCTCGGCTCACTGCCTTCATCGTCGTCGAATCCCTGAACCATGGCGACGAGGTAGGGAAGTGACTCGTCGAGCATGCGTCCGACCACGAATCGCGTCCCTCCCACCACCACGATGTTCGATCTCCCATCGGGCAGTTCCTGATTGAGCCGCACTTCGGCTACACAGCCGATAGCGCCCGGGCCGGGTGGCTCGGCGCCTTCGGTGGCCGGCGTGATCCCGAACCGGCGATCGGCGGCCAGGCAGTCGGCAAGCATTCGCCGGTAGCGGGGCTCGAATATATGGAGCGGCAATGGATTCCCGGGGAACAGCACGACCGAGAGTGGAAACAGGGGCAGCCGGAAGGGCATACGGAAAAGTAAGCGGTGAGAGGTGAGAAGTGAGCGGGGGGCTCCGATGGCTCGGAACCCCCCGCTTTACCGCTTTACCGCTTCCCGCTTACCTGCTCATGCTGCTCCCCAGAATCCTCTGAGGGCGCGGACGTCCGCCGAGTCCCGCAGCTTTTCGAACGCTCGCTCTCGGATCTGGCGGATGCGTTCCCGGGTGACTCCGAGCAAGGCGCCGATTTTCTCCAGAGTCAGGGCCTCGGAGCCCTCTTCGAGCCCATAGTAGAGCGAAAGGATTTTCCGCTCTCGCGGTGTGAGATGGCGCTGGAAGATGCGGTCGATGAACTCGCGCTGGAGCCGCACGTCGGTCATCTCCTCGATCTCCACCCCGCCGGTACCCGCTACTCGTTCGCCAAACGTGCTCGCTCCGCGGTCCTGACGCTCCACGGGAGCATCCAGCGAAACCTCCGTCGAGCTCATGCGGTGAGCGGAGCGGATATTATCGACTGAGTCGTTCAGCGCGATTGCGATCTCCTCATCAGTGGGCTCCCGCCCCAGCTCCTGAGCCAGGAAGCTCTTGGCCCGGGACATCCGGACCAGTGCCGAGTTTTGATTCAGGGGTATTCGCACGCTGCGGGTCTGTTCTGCCAGAGCCTTGAGCACGGCCTGACGAACCCACCAGACGGCGTAGGAGATGAATTTCACGCCATGATCGGGGTCGAATTTCTTGACCGCCTTGAGCAACCCTTCGTTGCCGATGGCTACCAGCTCGGAGAGGTCGAGTCCATGGCCCTGATACTTCTTGACATAGGAAATCACGAACCGGAGGTTCGCGGTGACCAGCCGCTCCGCTGCGGCCTCGTCGCCGGCGACGGCTTTGCGGGCAAGCCGCTTTTCCTCGTCTGGATCCGAGATCATCGGGAGCTTTTGGATGTCGAGTAGGTATTGATCGAATGCGCCGGAAGGAGCGGAGCGGGCAAACGGGCGGGCTTTCCCGGTGCGGACATGCGTCATAGACAACCCCGGCAGAGGGAGCGGGCGACATTTTTGTGAAGCGGTGACCGACAAACGGAGAGGTTTGAGCCACGAATATAGGAAGTTCTGCTCATGCGGTCAAGCAAATTTGATTTCCACATCACAAATTGCTTGTCAGCAAGTGCTTTGTTGGTTTGTCCACTATTGGTCGAAGGTTCAGTTGATAATCGAGTGCATAAAGTGCTGCAAGCTGTTGCACGGTAAAAACCTTGGAGGCTTTTACCGCCGAGTCCGCTTAGCGGCCGCTCAGCGTTCCCATCACTATTTCCAGGTCACCCGGGGAAATTGGAATGGTCCAGGAGCCGTCGGCGGAATACATCCGCCCCAAGCCAGATGCCAGGGCGCAATGGACTTCGGTGTTGCGATTCTTCTTATCGACGGACATCCTGCGCAGTACCGTCGGGTAGTCGAGTGATTCCGGGAGTCGAACCGGCAGGCCGAGCCGCTCGAGCAGCGCCCGAACTCGAACGGCGAGACCAGACTCGGCCACACCGATCCGCTCAGCCAGGGCGGCCTCGGCCACCAGCCCAAGCGCCACAGCCTCGCCGTGTGACAATCGGTAGTCGGAGGCTGATTCCAGCGCGTGAGCCACCGTATGTCCTGCATTCAGGATGGCCCGCCGCCCTGACTCGCGTTCGTCCTGGCTGACCACTTCGGCCTTGATCTCTACGCTGCGGCGGACCAGGTGTGCCAGCGCCGAGGGGTCTCGGCCGAGAATGGCTTCAGCGGCAGATTCGATCCACTCGAAATACGATCGATCGGCGATCAACCCGTGTTTCACCGCCTCCGCCAGTCCACCTCTGTACTCCCGGTCCGGAAGGGTGGATAAGGTTTGTGGATCGGCCATAACCGCGACCGGAGGGTAGAACGCGCCGATCAAGTTCTTCCCCTGCGCTGTGTTGACCCCGGTTTTTCCGCCCACCGATGCGTCCACCATGGCGAGCAGGGTGGTCGGAGCGAGCGCGTAAGGAACTCCCCGCATATAGGTCGCGGCGACGAACCCCGTAAGGTCGCCCACCATGCCGCCGCCCAGTGATATCAAGCCGGTATCCCGGCCAAAACCGTGCTCCAGCAACTCATCGGACAGCCGGGCCCAGCTTTCCCGAGTCTTGGACGCTTCGCCGGATGGTACCTGAAGGGTTGTGCCGCTCCACGCCGCGACTCCAAGGCTCCCTCTTTTAAACAACTCAAACACGGTGGCATCGGCGATCAGGGCGACTCGACGGGGAAGATGTTGCTGAGCGAGCTCGGTCAGACGACTCAGGATGCCGGACTCCACGTACACGGGATAGCTCCCCCGCTGGTGTCCTACCCTGATAGGCTGTGATGTCACCTCTGCTCCGGGGTCCTGTCTACCAGGTGGAATCGGGCACTCCGTCCCTCCGGTTGGCCAGGCGGGCAAGCGTGAACAGCAGATCTGACAATCTGTTGAGATAGGTCAGGAAGAGCCCAGGTACCGTTTCGGTGTGCGCGAGACGAACCACGCTTCGCTCGGCTCGGCGGCATACCGTGCGAGCGACGTGCAGTGTTGCGGCGATCCGGGTTCCGGCCGGCAGCACGAAGGCCCGGAGCGGGGGTAGTGTCTTGTCCGCGTCGTCCATGATCTGCTCGAATTCGCTAATCCGGGCTGGGGAGAGTGAAGCCTTCTCCAGTGCTTTGCGCACCCGCTCGGGATCTGGTGTCGCGAGATGCCCCCCTATGGAGAACAGGTCGCGCTGAATCGACTCGAGCAGGTCATCGAAGAAGCTCTGATCCGCAGCCGCCCGCACTAGGCCGAGCGTGGAATTCAGCTCGTCCACATCGCCGTAGGCCGCTACGCGGGGATCATCCTTCGGCACCCGGCCACCGCCGAACAGGCCGGTGTCTCCTTCGTCTCCGGTGCGAGTGTAGATCTTCACGGGCGACGGCCCACGCGCATGCTCATGGCGGACCAATGTGCCGGGTCCCATCGCGGCGCGAAAGGGCTTAAGCTTCAAGGCTACCGACGAGAATATCCGAATGAGGAGCAATCGTGGTCGAACATGAGCTGAGAGACATCTCCATCATCGGCGGAGGGCCCACTGGGTTATTTGCGGCCTTTTACGCCGGGATGCGGGGTGCCTCCGCCAGAATCATCGACGCCCTGCCTGCGCTGGGCGGGCAGCTCCTGGCGCTATACCCGGAGAAATACATCTTCGATGTCGCCGGCTTTCCCAAGGTGCTGGCCAAGGATCTGGTGCGAGACATGGCCGCGCAGGGGCTGCAGTTCGGGGCAACCACTCATTTGGGCGAGATCGTTACCGGCTTGCGCAAGGTGGAAGACGGCAACGGCGGGCGCTTCGTGCTAGAGACTTCTGAAGCTGACTACCCGTCCCGCACCATCATCATAGCAGCCGGGATCGGTGCCTTTGAGGCTCGGAAGCTGGGAATCGAGGGTGAGGACCGGTACGAGGAGAAGGGGCTCTACTTCAAGGTGCTCGATCCCCGACAGTTCACCGGCAAACGCGTGCTCCTGGTGGGCGGGGGAGATTCAGCCTTTGATTGGGCGGTCAATCTTCAGGGTGTGGCCAAGTCAGTCATGCTGATTCATCGTCGCGACGGGTTCAGAGCCCATCAGGCTACCATCAATCAAGTGCAGGAGCTCCAGTGTCGAGGGGAATGCGAGCTTCGGACCTTCTGGGAGGTCAAGGCTCTTCATGGAAACGGGAAAGTCGAGCGGGTCACCATCTTCAATAACAAAACCAAAGAAGAAGAGACCCTGGAGATCGATGCCGTGATTCCGCTGCTCGGCTTCCATTCAGACCTTGGCGCGATAAAAGAATGGGGGCTCGAGACCGAGAAGGCGGATATCAAGGTGGACCAGGTTATGGAGACCAATGTTCCCGGCATTTACGCTGCCGGCGACATTACCAGCTACCGGGGAAAGCTCAAGCTGATTGCCACTGGAGCGGCCGAGGCGTGCATAGCGGTGAACAACGCGGTGCACCGGATCAATCCCAAGACCAAGGTCAATCCCGGCCACTCGTCGAACATGGCCATCTTCGGCCAGAAGGACGATTGATCCGCAACACTGGGCCGCCTAACGCTTACCGCCCGTGCCCAGCTCGACCACTACGCTATCGATCGTGTTGAGCATCACCTTGCTGCTCTCGGCGTGGTGGTTGGCCTCAACCGAAAAAGTCAGGGTTTTACCGCCGCCGATTTCGATGTAGCCGGAGAGCGACTGAACCCGGGCGATGCTTCCGGTCTTTGCCCGTACCCGCCCGTTCAGCGGAGTGCCCAGAAAACGGTTGCGGAGCGAGCCCGCGAGACCGGCTACGGGTAAGGCGGCCGCAAAGGTCGCGGAGCGCGGATGCGTTCGCATGAACCGAAGTACCTGGGTGAACGCGAGCGGAGTCACCAGGTTGCTGCTGGAGAGACCTGAACCGTCGCTCAGCGAGAACTGGGTAGAGTCCACCCGGATCGAGTCGATCAGAAAGCGGCGCTCTACCGCCAGCCCTTCCGGCCACGATCCCCCCTTGCCGAACTGCCGGCCCAGCTGCTTCAACAACATTTCCGCAAACCAGTTCTGGCTGGTATTCAGAATCGGAAAGATCCAGTCGCGGAGCGGCCGGGACAGCACCTCCGCGAGGGGGGGAGACGCTCGGAGGTGCGCATACAGCAATGAATCGGTAGTGGAACTGGTGGTACCCGTAACCGCGATGCCGGCATCGGCCAGTGCCTGGCGGAGGGCTCGCGCGGCAAAGAGGTTGGGGTCGGGTACCGCAAACGACTCGGTGCGACGGGGGTTGTCGAGCGCTACGGTGCCTTCGGCCCAGATTTGCAGTGTCCCTGGCTGCCGGTAGAAGCGATCACCTATATCCGACTCGCCGCCGGGAGCTACCGTCAGCGTTCGATTCTCGAATCCGACATCGCCAAGGTTGGGCGTAATCGCAATGACTGCCGGCGCTCCGACGGCCGGTCCGGGTTGCCAGTCAAAATCGATGCTGTTGTCATGGAATCCCAAACCTGACACCGGCGCCGCATACCACCAGTTGAGATCGAACGCCTCCCAATTGGGATGCACCGTAGTGGGCTCGAAGTAGCTGCCGTCGCCGACTACGTCGCCCGATACAACCCGAACGCCTTTGGCCCGGAGGCCCTGCGCCAACTGGCGCATCCGGACAAAGGGATCGACGTCGCACACCCCGGCCAGCGTGCTGTCCGCCGCATAGCAGCGCTTGTCCATGGTGGGGTCGCCTCGTCCGTAGAGCACCAGGTCTCCCTGCAGGACCCCGCCCACCACCGGACCACCGTACACGCTGGTCTTGACCCGCCAATCCGGGGAAAGCAACGCCGACGCAACCGCGCTAACGATGAGCTTGGTGTTGCTCGCGGGGATGAACAGCCGGCTCTCATTGCGGCCATAGACCAGGCGGCCATTCTGATCGAGGAGCGCGATTCCCCAAAGCTGTCGGTTGAAAGGCACCGTATTCAGGCGGGCGTCGATCCGCCGGGCGAAGTCGGCCTGGGCAAGGACGGGATCGACGGGAACTACGGCAACGAAAGCGCTCAGCAGCCAAAGTAGCCACGTCAGACCTCTTTGGAGCCTTCCTCCATGGCTCCATACCTCCCCGTCTTTCCCGTCTCTCCCCTCTTTCCCGTCCTTCCTAATCATACGCCACCCGCGGATCCACTCGAGCATAGAGCAGGTCGGTGATCAGGTTTACCAGAACGAAGACCAGGCTCAGAAACAGAATGCTTCCCTGAACCGCTGGTAAATCCCGCTTGTCGATGGCGGTCAGAACGTAGCGCCCTACCCCGGGCCAGGAGAATATGGTCTCGGTCAGGATCGAGCCGGTGAGATAGCTGCCGAAGTCCAGTCCGAGCACGGTTAGGACGGGAAGCAGCGCGTTGCGAAACCCATGGGACAGCACCACCCGAGTCTCCAGCAGACCCTTGGCACGTGCCGTGCGCACGAAGTCGCTCTGGAGAACCTCCTGCATTGCAGCGCGGGTCATGCGCGACAAAAATGCAACCGAGCGCATCCCCAGTGTCAACGCCGGCAGGATTAGATAGGCCAGCCCTCCCGAGCCTGACGGCGGCAGCCATCGAAGATTTACCGCAAAGATCAGGATCAGAATCAGTCCCACCCAATAGACCGGAAACGAGATACCCAGGTAGGCACCGAAGGCCGCCACCCGGTCGAGTACAGCGCCCGGTCTCCAGGCCCCGAATATGCCAATGCTGATGCCGGTCAACGCGGCGAACAGCATGGCCGCTCCAGCCAGGCGGAGAGTTGCCGGAAAGCGCTGGAGCAGATCGCGCAGGATCGGACGGCGGGTGATGTAGCTGGTGCCCAGATCGCCTCGGAGCACCCCGCCCATATAGTGCGCGAACTGCTCCGGGAGCGGATCGTCGAGGTGCAGCTCGGCTCGCAAGCGGGCGAGGGTCTCCGGGTCAGCCCGTTCGCCAACCATGGCCTGCACCGGATCGCCCGGCGCGACATACAGCAGCAGGAAGGTGACGATCAAAACGCCGAGCAGAGTGGGAATCAGGAACAGCAGCCGCTGCAGTAGAAAGCGACTCACCGGGCTCGCTCCGCCTCCGTCCAGCGTTGTCCGGTGAAGACCAGGGGAAGCTGCCAGCCTCGTACATTCGGCTGCATGGCCCAGACATCAACCGGAAACCAGAGAAAGATCCAGGGGGCCAGGTCGAAGACCCGCGCGTCGATGGCGCGGGCCAGCCGCACGTTCTCGGCGCTGTCGGTGGTGGCGCGCGCTCGGACAATCATGGAGTCGAGGGTGGGGTCTGTCAGGAAGGCGTAATTGCCGCCGGGGCCCTTGTTGCGGGAGTGAAAGAGGGGGTAGTTGAAATTTTCCGGGTCGGGATAGTCGGCCCACCAGTCGGTAAGAAAAAGGTCGGCTTCGCCATGCCGCACGGCTTCTCTTGCGCTAGAGGCGTCGCGCTCCACGATCTCGGCGCGGATGCCGACCTCAGCCAGGTTCTGCTGGATCGACTGCGCCAATCGCGCGAGCTCAGCCC
>JBJMPB010000494.1:0-4194 GCA_045803455.1 Gemmatimonadales bacterium
TCCGCCTCACGACGGGCGGCTTTCGGGTCGAAAAACCCCTTGTACGGAATGCGGCCGACGATCGGATACTTCCAGGTGTACGGGCAGATGCAGTCCCTGGGTGCGGCCTGAAGGACCAACAACAGGGTGTCTCGACCCACGTCGGCGTAGGTGGTGTAGGTCTCTTTTGCTTCCAGCCCCAACCGGGCTGCATAGTCTCTGGCGTCCAGCACCAGCCGCAACGAACGCCGCACTGCCGGATCGACTGCACTGTCCCGCGCCATGCGCCCAATGGGCTGCCTGGACTTGAGAATGCGGGTCTCCTCGAATCCGGCCCGAGTCAGATAACGAACATCGTCGCTGGCCAGGTAGGCGGTTCCGTATCCGGCAAATAGGGCAGCCACCATCACGAAGAAGACCATGCGCCTCAACGAATCCGGACCAGCGCAATTCGAGGCACAATCGTGGTTGGCAACGCGGCGCCGCCGGTGCCGGTTACTCTCAGGTCGACTGTCCCCGCATTCGGCGGCTGGACCACAAGAACGTGGTGACCCGATCCGGCGCGCAGCGTTCCGCTGTGACCGTACGCGGTGCCGTCGGTGCTGTCAGGCACCAGGGGAAATCCTCCGTTTGCATCACCCACTTCGCGGAAGTTCCAGCTGGTGTAGCTCAGCCGACTGTCACCCGGAGAAAATGCCGGCAGATCGTCGAGATAGTTGGTGAGCTGCCATTCCCCCACCAGCGTGGAGAAGTCCACGCCCGTCCGTGCCGCGACGTTGGCGCTGCCGATCTGACTGGTCGCGAGCAGTTGGCGGGTGAGCTCGGTTCCGAGGACGGTGCTGCCCCCGAAATGGTCGGCGAGCCAGCGAACGAAGAGCCAGTTGGCCCCGCGCTCTTCCAGCTGGCCGGTCGAGCTCCCCGGCTCAATGAGATAAAAATCCTCGGGCGAGGCCAGGTACTCGAGCGCGTTGAGCAAGTCTCCCTGTCCCAGGAACTCCTGAGCGCAGGACGTCGGCGCACACTGCGCATCGGGAACTTCCCGCCCGCCCAGCTCCTCGGCAAAGTGCGACAAACCCTCGTTCAGCCAGGTGTCTTCCGAGCTCCCATGGCGCAGCAGCACGTGCTGGTTATAGCTGATCATGTGCTGAAACTCATGAATGAACGTAGCCGGAAGCTTGCTGTTGGCCTCTTCCTTGGATACCTGGCAGCGGGAGTTGTTGACGTCGGGAACCAGACCGTAGAACACCTCACCATCGTTGGAGCCGGGATTATTGGACCCCGGAGGCAGCAGGTCGGCGCCGAAGAAGTAGCCCAGAATAATTCGCCCGGTGGTGCTGCAGTCCGGACTCAGCGCGTTTACCCGCTGGGTGAGCAGAACGATCACCACGCCATTGCCGTCCACATCCGACTCTCGGCCGAACGCTACCGTGTCGATGGGATAGAGGTGCTGATCGAAGAGCGCCTTCACCTGATCCAGATCGGTGTCGGTGTACCCGCCGGCCGGCGCGGCATTGTCCACGTAGATCGCGACCCGGTCGCCTACCGACCTTGCCGTTGCCGTGGACTGAACGAACCCGGTGCAGCTTGACGAAGCGCAGACATTGAAGGTGCGTTGCTCGCCCACGGAAGGAGGAGCCGCGTGCGTGGCGATGCGCGCGTTGTCGAAGAGCGCCCGCGAGCCATCCTCCGCCAGGGACTTCTCCCGGGAGCGCAGCATGCTATGGAACGCTTCGGCGGGCAGTGGGCGCTGAAAGGCAGAGAGCCGGGGCGACGGCAGCTGGGGCGCAGAGGCCGTGGCAACCGCGGTCCCACTCAGCAGATAAGCCGCGGAGACTCCATCCGGCGTCTCCTGGCCCGCTGTGGCGAGAGGGATATATAGATGCTCCGCCCCACTCGAGCCCGCCGCCGGAAGCCGGACGCAGGCCCCAGTCGAGTTCGGATCCAGAATCTCGAATTGACCAATCTGGAGCGACCGGGTGCTCGCCGCAGAGCAGTCCAGAGGAGGCTCAATGGTCGGCCCTGTGCCGTCGCCGCAGCCCGTCAGGATGGCTCCGCAGAGCACAAGAAAGAGAGAGCGCGAATTTCGCACTTGCCAACCACTCCACCGGTAGTGAAAGCAGGGAGAACAGGGCACCGGGAGAACCGCGTAGATGCCAGCAAGATAAGATGCGGCAACGGCTTTTGACAATCGCTTCACCTGCCGGTACTTTCACTCCGTGTCCGAATACATTCGGCGCGCTCGACCGCAGATCTTCACCGCCTGGCCCACTTTTCCCAACGCGCCGCGGGACCTTGTCGTCCAGCGCACTCCGCGGCTGTCCAGTGCACGCGTCGAAACCGGACTGGTGAGCGGCGGGTAGATGGATACTGACTCATGATCCACGACTGATATGCCATTCGTCCATCTCCACACCCATAGCGAGTACTCTCTTCTCGACGGGGCCAATCGGATTCCCGAGCTGGTCAGCCACGTCAAGAAACTCGGCATGGACAGTCTGGCAGTCACGGATCACGGGAACATGCACTCCGCCTGGACCTTCTACGAGCAGGCCAAGGCGCAGCAGATCCGGCCCATTCTGGGGTTCGAGGCCTATCTCGCCTTCGGCCCGCGCACCCTGCGCGAGAAACCGCAGTGGGCCCCTGCCCCGTACAGCCATCTCGTTCTCCTGGCCCGGAACCGGGCTGGGTACCGGAATCTGGTCCGACTGACCTCGATCGGATTCGTAGAGGGTTTTTACCGCCGGCCGCGCATCGACAAAGAGGTTCTAGCCGCGCACTCCGAGGGCCTGGTCTGCCTGGCAGCCTGCCTCTCGGGCGAGGTGGCGCTCTATCTCCGCCAGGGAAAGTTCGACGAGGCCCGGAAGAGCGCCGAGTGGTTCAGCCAGACGTTTGGCCCCGAGGGATTCTGGCTCGAGATTCAGCAGCACGGCATCGGCGAAGAGCGCCAGGTCACCGAAGGCATGCTGCGCCTGGGGCGGGAGCTCGGGATTGGGGTGGTGGCCACGAACGACGCGCATTATCTCCGGCGCGAGGACGCCGAAGCGCACGATGTCCTGCTGGCCATCGGCACCGGTAGTGATCTGGACGACCCCAAGCGCTTCCGCTTCCTCGGCCAGGAGTCCTACGTCAAGTCCGAGGCGGAAATGCGGGCCCTCTTTCCAGGGCAGCCGGAGACCCTCGACAACACGGCCCGGGTCGCCGACCTCTGCGAGTTCGATTTCGAGAAGCGCTACTTTCTGCCCGTCTTTCCCCGGCCGGCCGAGTATCAAAGCGATGAGGCCCTGCTCCAGCATCTCGCCCACACCGGGGCGGAGCAGCGGTATGGGTCACCCCTTCCACCGGAAGTACGGGAGCGGCTGGAGTATGAGCTCGGGGTCATCGAGCGCGCGGGTTACGCCGGCTATTTCCTGATCGTCCAGGACTTCATTGCCGCTGCGCGCGAGCGCGGGATTCCGGTGGGCCCGGGACGCGGCTCGGCCGCCGGCTCGCTGGTCGCGTATTCGCTGGGTATTACCGACGTCTGTCCCCTCAAGTTCGATCTGCTGTTCGAGCGGTTCCTCAATCCCGAGCGGGTGTCGATGCCGGATATCGATGTCGACTTCTGCTTCGAGCGCCGGGGAGAAGTGATCGAATACGTACGGGAGCGCTACGGCAGGAACAGCGTGGGGCAGATCGTCACCTTCGGAACGATGAAGGCGCGCGCGGCCGTGAAGGACGTGGCCCGGGTACTGCGGATTCCCCCGGGCGAGGCCGACCGGCTCACCAAGCTGATCCCTTCGGGACCGGCCTACAGTCTGAACATTCGCGAGGCGGAAAAGAAGATCGACGAGCTTCGGGAGCTGGTCCGGAGCAACCCAGTGTACCGCCGGCTGGTCGATCTGAGCTCCCGGATCGAAGGCATATCCCGTCACATGTCGGTGCATGCCGCCGGCGTGGTGATCGCGCCGGGGCCGCTGTCGGATTATGTGCCGGTCTGCGTGGCCCCGACCAACCGGGCCAGGAGCGACGTCGCCGGCGCGCCGACCGAGGGTGACGAGTCCATCATCACCCAATACGAGATGGGCGCGCTGGAGAAGGTCGGCATGCTCAAGATGGACCTGCTGGGCCTCAAAACCCTGACCGTGATTCACGACGCAGTGGCGATGATCGAGGCATTGCACGGGACGCGTCCCGACATGGCCACGCTGGAGCTGGACGACCCTCAGGTCTACGACC
>JBJMPB010000498.1:0-2894 GCA_045803455.1 Gemmatimonadales bacterium
TTCTGCCCCTGGTTGGACAGAACGGCTTCATTACTGAAGCGCAGCAAAGGCGGACGTGCATCATCGAGCACTGCGCCCTTGTTCAGGCGGCGCATGTCGGTCTGATCTGAAAAGTCGAAGCGGCGGGCGGCGGATCGACGGCCCGTTGGTTCGGTGTGCCGTCAGGTCTTCACCGCCTTCCCCGGCTCTCCACCTTGCCGTCCGGCGGTGGACTGTTTTGAGCCATGCGTGTCGGTGATGGGATGCGGACTACCAGCGTCGCGAACCTGGGGCACATCACTTCTGGGTGCCCCAGGCCGGTTCCATCACTTCAAGACAGAGAGGCCTCAAAGATCGCCCGCTCTGGAGAACTCGCCGCAAGGTGATTTACTCCAGACCGAGCCCGGCCTTCTTGATGAGAGCAGACCAACGGGCGGACTCTTCCTTCATGAAGGTACCAAATTCCTCCGGCGTGTTGCCGACCGGCTCTGCTCCTTCGAGTTCCAGGCGGGGCACAACCTGCGGGCTGTTGATGACCTGGACAGTCGCCTCGCGAAGTGTCTTGACGATCTCCGGAGGGGTACCTTTTGGCACCGCAAAACCATACCAGGCCGATGCGTTATAGCTTGGCCATCCGCTCTCCGCGATGGTCGGCAGGTCGGGCAACCTCTTCGTGCGCTCTTTCGTCGTGACGGCCAGAGGCCTTACCTTGCCGCTGTCGATGAAACCGAAGACGGAAGGGATGGTCGTGATCATGAAGTCGAGCCGGCCGCCCAGCAGATCGGTGAGCGCGGGTCCCGCTCCCTTGTACGGGGCATGGACCATATCGAGTTGGGCGGTATCCGCGAGAAGCAGCGTGGCCAGATGACTGGCCGATCCATTGCCGGCTGACCCATAGGTCAGCTTGCCCGGCTGCTTCTGCGCCTCCTCGACAAGCTGCTGGATGCTGGTGATCGGCGATGCCTCCGGCACCACGACCACGAGCGGCGCCGCCGCGATGACGGTAACCGGATCAAACGCGGTCAGCGGATCGATCTTGACGTTCTTGAACAGGTGCGGATTGACGACCATGGGGCCCTGGTTGGCCAGCAGCACGGTGTAGCCGTCGGGATCCGCTTTCGCGGCTTGCTGGGTCGCCAGGTTGCCGCCGGCCGTGCCGTTGTTCTCGACGATCATCTGCTGACCGAACTTCTCGGTGATACCTTGGGCAACGACACGGGCAATGGCGTCAGTCCCTCCGCCGGCGGCGTAGGGTACCAGCAGGCGGATGGTTTTGTTCGGGTAGCCCTCGGCGAAGGCGGGGGCGCCGAGAATGGACGTCATGACCACCAGGCTTGACGCGAAGGCCGCCGCGGTCGCGAGAAATGGGTTCTTCCGTTTCAGCATTTAGATCTCCCTAGTCGTTGTTGGCTGGGGATCGGCAACGAAGCATTGATCCGGCAGATAATCCGCCCCAGCAGTCGTATTCTTGGGGTCCGCACGCGGTGTCACTCCGAATGAACTTCCCTGGATAGCTCCACGATGCTGTTTTCAGGGCCATCATGGACGGAACTCAGTTCCACATCCGTCGACGTCCCAAGAATAGCTGCATCTTTCACTTCCGTTAAATGCAATGATTTTGAATATTGATGCGTAATTGTTATCAAACCACCCGGCGCGGCAGAGGATCCCGCTTCTCGGAACTACCCTCCGGTGTTCACCGGCGAGAAGCCTGGTTTCGGATGTACAGTCAGGTTCCTGCTGACCCTTCATGTCTTCCAGATGTCGAGCAGCATCTCGAAACATTGGGCCGCGACTGGGGACAGTGACGCGCCATGGCGTCGCACGACGCCGATGGTGCGTGAGACTTCCGGCTGCAGCAGGGGGATGGAGCGGATCAGGGGATGGTCGGCCGCCGGGGTCGCCAGTTTGGGAAGCACAGCCACCCCAAGCCCGGCCTCCACCAGACCGAGCGAGCCTGACAGGTGGGTGACTTCGTAGGACCAGCTCAGTCGCTGGCCCTGCTGGGCGAGGGCGTTGTCGATCAGGGCGCGGTTGCCACTGGTTCGCCCTACCGTGATGACGCGGTGCGGTTCCAACTCCTTCCATGTCACCTGCTGGCGTGACGCCAGCGGATGATCGTGACGGCAGGCCAGGACGAACGGGTCTTCGATCAGAGGCTTGAAGTCGATGTCGGGATGGGACGCGCCTATGAAGTTGATTCCGAAATCGGCCTCTCCCCGCGCCACGGCTTCCAGTCCTTCATTGGCGCTGACATCCAGGATGCGGATGCGAATGCGGGGATAAGCGGCGCTGAAACGGCTGATGGCGCGCGGCAGGAAATAGAAGACCGCCGTCGGCACCGAGGCGATCGACACCAGCCCGCCGCTCCTCGCTCCCAGATCGCGGATGCTGAGGACCGAAGTTTCAAACTCATCCAGGAAGCGCCGGACCTTCGGGATGAAATCCCGGCCCACCATGGTCAGCGCCACGTGCCGGGTCGAGCGCTCCAGCAGCGGCGCGCCCAAGCTTTCCTCCAGCTTCTGAATGCGGCGGCTCAAGGCGGGCTGCGACAGGTTCAGCGCCTTGGCCGCCCGATGGAAGCTGCCGAGGTCGGCCACCGCGATAAAAGCCCTGAGATCGATAAGCTCGAAATTCATCCGCTCCTCCTCCTACAGCACTGATGCGTGACGGCCATGGTGTTGAATTGATCCAATAATCGGAATAATAGCTCAGATATTTGCATTTCACAAACAATCAGGGAAAGCGGATAGTCCCGCCAACGAAGAATTCACATGACAGCTCTGAAACGCTGGTTCCGAGGGAGGACGAAAAACATGGCAACAGGCGACCAGATCCAGATCCCCTGCGTCATGATGCGCGGCGGCACGTCGCGCGGACCTTTCTTCCTGGCATCAGATCTTCCAGCCGATCCC
>JBJMPB010000641.1:0-5766 GCA_045803455.1 Gemmatimonadales bacterium
CCACCGTCTTGTAGCCTTTGAAGCGCGAACCGGCTGGCACTTCGGCCCGGATCGTGACCTCGCGGGTGACCTGATCCCGTTTGGTGCCACGGCCTGGGCGCCGGCCTGGACCGGGAGGCTTTGGCTGGGTGGCCTTGTCCATGCCGGAGGGCTTGAAGGGCGGGCGCGGTGGCAGGTGCTTGAGCCGGGCGATCTCGTCCTTCAAAGCTTGGTTGGCACCGCGCAGGGTGTCGTTGTCGAGGCGGAGATGCGCGACCTCCTGCTGCAGAGCCTGGTTGTGGGTCCGCAGCTGCGAGAGGTCCTGCTCCAATCGATCAATCTTGCCGGCCAGATCCGAGACCAGCTCGCGCAGGGCTGTCGAGGACAGCGGCTTGTTGGAACGATCAGGCGAGGTCATGCCGGGATTGAATCATGAATGCCCGAAGGGAGGAATCCCTCGCCCCCTAAAATGCCCCGGTTACGTCGCAGCTATCCGTCACGTGGCAATACTAACCAACTGTTTTTACGCCAGTATCTACGACTTAGCATAGCTTTAACCGTCATATCTACGGTGATGTCGCATGGTGTCAAAAGCAGGTTCTCACACCCGATAACTACCTGTTATCAGGAGTGTTGCGCTTAGGCGAATTGCAGGCGACAAAATCAGCTTCGGCCGACCCGCTCTGAACGGCATCGTCACTTTAGTAATCGTGATCTTGGGTGCGGGTCTCCAACCGAACACCATTAGGGCAGACCACCCCTGCCCTATGTCTCGCACCGGAGCAAGATATGACTTCTGCCGGCCTAGAACATGCTGAGGATCAGCAACTTCGGCGCGAAAACGAACTTGACGCCCTCGCAGGCATCGTTCCGTCAAGCCAGCGAGAAGCCCTTGCTGCTCTTCTCACTGATGAGGACGTTGCCACTCTAAAACACTTGGCTGAAAAAGGTATGGGAGCAAACACCTTACGGGCTCTCGCCTCCGACCTCAGCTACCTTGAGGGATGGGCGCTGGCACCAACCGGACGAACTCTCCCATGGCCTGGACCGGAAGGACTCGTCCTCAAGTTCATCGCGCATCACCTCTGGGATCCCGCCAACCAGGCGCTCGCCGCCTGAGCGGCCGGAACCGATCCACTCAACCGATCCGCTCCTCGCGCGACCTCCTACGGGCCTTGCGGCTCAGGCTGCCTGCTGTCCGGTCGACCCGAGCGGAACCGCGATGGTGCAGCACACGCCCTCGCGCTCGAACCGGATGTCGAGCTGCCCGGCGAGTTCGCGGGTGATGGTCTGACGGAGCAGGCGAGAGCCAAAGCCCGGGCTTGGCTGCGCTGCAAGCGCGGGTCCGCCCAGCTCGCACCAGTCGATGGCCAGGACGGCTTCGCCGCCGCGATCGTCAATCTTCCAGTCCACCTGCACCCTGCCCGATGCAACCGCCAGGGCGCCGTGCTTGACCGCGTTGGTGGTGAGTTCGTGGACGGCCATCCCCAGCACCACCGCCGGCCTGGCTTCCAGGTGCACCTCCGGCCCGTCGAGCCGGACACGCCCCGCCGCCGTCGCATAGGGTCCCAGCTCCGTTTCCAGGATGGTCTTGAGTGCGGCGCCCTCCCAGTGCGTCTCGTTGAGCAGGTTGTGCGTGCGCGACAGCGCCAGCAGCCGTTCCTGGAAGCGCTCCTGCGCCACCTGCGGCGGCACACCGGGACGGGCGGCCTGCCAAGCCAGCGACTGCACCGTGGCGAGCGTGTTCTTCACCCGATGATTGAGCTCATCAATCAGCAGCTTCTGGCGCTTGTCGGCCTGCCGGCGCTCGGTGATGTCCTCGATCACCCGCACGGCGTAGAGGAACGCTCCGGCAGCATCCCGCACCGCCGTGCTGGTCACGCGCGCCCAGCCGCGGCTGCCGTCCCTGCGCTGGAACTTGCTGTCGGTGGTGTAGGTGTCGAGCTCTCCGGCGACCTGCCGTCTGAACAGGTCGAGATCCTTCTCGAGGCTCTCGGAGTCAGTTGCGTGGCCAAAATGAAGCCCGATCAGCTCCTCACGGCTGTGGCCGGTGAGCTTGCAGCGGGCCTCGTTGACCGAGACGAAGCGCCCGTCGCGGTCGACCTCGGCGATGCCCACGGCGGCATTGTTCTGGGTCGCCCACAGGCGCGCCTCGCTCGCCCTCAAGGCGGCCTCCCGCTCGCGGAGGTCCTGCGAGGCGGAGGCCAGGGCGCCTCCGCCCCGGTCAATCTCCGCCAACCCGGTCGATGGCACCGCCACGGGCTCGCCCCGGGCGAGGTCATGGGCCAGGTTGACGAGGCCCTGCACCGGGGCAGCAATGCGCCGCGCGAAGGCCCGCGCCAGGAGCAGGGACAAAAGGATCAGGGCCGCGCCAAGCCCAAGCAGGGTCCAGAGGGAGCGGTGCAGCGGCGCCTGGACGATCTCGGCGGGCACGCCGACGAACGTCATCCAGCCTGAGACACCCGAGCGGGCATAGGCGCCGAGCACCTCCGTCCCTTCGAGGTTATGCCCTTCCCAGATGCCGTCGGCCCCGCGGGCAGCTCTCAGGAACTCGTCCGGAGCGGGCTTGCTGACAAACGCCTCGTGCTGACGGGAACGGGCCACGACGCGGTCGGCCCGGTCGATCACGGTGGCAACCCATGACGCGGGCAGGTTCTGGGCCAGCAGGATCTCGGCAATGCGCCGGGGTTCGACGGCCATCGACAGCACGTGCGTGACGCTGCCGTCCTTGAGAACCGGGACCCGGATGCTGATGATCGGGCGTCCTGCGGTGGCCCCGGTGACGAGATCCTGAATCACGGGTCGCTTGGTGGCGATCACCTGCTGGTCGATCGGCAGGTTGGCGCCCTTCGGCAACGGACTACCCCAGGGCAGACGGGTGTTCGCCACCTGCTGGCCCGTGATATCGCGAACGACGATGGCGTAGTCGTTAGGCTTGCGTTGCGCCCAGGACTGCAGGGTCATCTCGGCTTGGCGCTGAAAGGCCTCGAAGTTGCCCTCCAGCAGGGACGAGGAGGTGGCGAGCGCCTGCGCGGCCGCCTGGATGCCGACGAGCTCGCGATCGGCTGCCGCCATGATGCGTTGGGCGGTGCCGAGCGCCTCCTCCTCGTACCGGCCGCGTTCCGCGCTCGCATAGCGCCACAGCAGGATGGCCGCGAAGACGAGGCCCGGCAGCACGAGGGCGGCGCCAAAGGCCATCAGGCACTGGCGGATCGTGTAACGTCGCAATGAGATCATGCGGCCAAAATACCGCTGGTCCCGTACAAGTCGAGAGATCACTTCGGGGATCTTGATGCCAAGGTGGCCTGGCCTCGACGGATGAAGCCGACCATTGACGGCATTGTCCCCAGGATCGGCCTCATCTCACGGCGCGGATCGTCCACCCTGGCCAGTGCCGGACCTTCCCACATCAAGAGCGATCATCACGCTGCCCGCTGCACCGGCGGCGGCGTCCATGATCCGTCGAGGATCGCGGCTTTCGGCCAATAGGCCCGCATGTACAGGGAGAAGTCGGCTCCCTTTGGCGCTGGCAGCCAGTTGCCGCGCCGGGCTTCCGGTGGCGGGTCGGCCTGCACGTAGATCGTCAGTGAACCGTCGGGATTGGATTGCAGCGACTTGTTCTTCGTGCCCAGCGAATAGCGTTTGATCTCGTTCGGCACGAAGAAGTGATGGTCGTCGTACAGGGTCAGCGACCAGAACCCAGCCACCGGCGGCGTCTGGTCCCTGGCGAAGGTCACCGCGTAGCGGCTGGCGCCGTTGAGACGGGCGCCGGAGGCGTCGAGGTCCTGGTAGTAGTACTTGGTCTCGTTGGGCGCATTGACCAGAATGTTCGACTTCGCGACGGCTGTCCTTGTGAAGTAGTCGGTGCCGAACGCGGCGCTGTTCGAGATGGAGCTCCAATGGTGGGGCAGTTGCTGCCCCCAATTGCGGAACTGGAGCAGCGGGCCGATAAGATCCGTATCCGCCTTCTCCGCCTCGTCGCTCATGGCCTGCTTGAGGGTAGGATCCTTCTCGGCCGCGGCTATAGCGGCGAGAACCTGGGCGTAGCGTGCCTGCTCGCCCGGCAGCGGCGGTGTGTCCTTCAGGACCTGCGGCACCTGGTCGAAGAAGGTCTCGGGGAAGACCCAGCGTGTCTCGCCCTCTCCGCTGTCGCTCGTGGGGGATCCGAGCCTGGGAAGTTGGCGCCAGTCGTGCCGCTTCATCGTCCCGTCGAACTCGACCAGCGGTTAGACATCGATCCCGCCGATGAGGTCCTGCACCGCCTGCCGGTCCTCTGCCGTGTCGTCCTGGAACACGCGCGGCACCACGAAGGAGGTTCCCGTCGGGGCCCGGAATACCTTGGTGATGCCTCGGGGCGTCTCGCCCTGCCAGTCCGCTCGCGCCAGCACGTAGAAGCCCGGCTGCGTGCCGTACATCGATCCGAGTTCCGCAAAGCCGTCCGTGCGCAGGTCCACCACCTGGTAGACCCAGAACCGCTCGCCGAAGTCCGGCACCTGCACCACCACCGAGGTCTCGTCGAGGGCCGCGATGGCGGCACCGTAGACCACGTCCTGGTTCGGGCACGCGACCCAGCGCTGCTTGGGCTCGATGTAGTCGTGCAGCATGGACAGTGCGTTGGGAGGCGCGAAGGGCAGCACGCCATTCATGAGGCCGACCCGTGGCGCCTGCCTGAAGGCGAGGCGGCGGTTATAGATGTTCACCAATGGCCAAGCCCAGAAATAGGCATCGCGGGCAACCATCCTGGCATAAGGCTCGGTGATCTTGACGCTGGTGTCGGGTCCGGCCGGCATGGCCTGCCAAGCTCGTTGGATCATCATGGCCCGACCCTCTTTTTGTGCCCTCGGCGTCATCGCCTACTCCCCGGTTGGGCTCAGTTCACGCGGCGCAGCGCCGGTGGCCAATAGGTGCCATTCGACACCCCGTCGATAGGGCCGTAGAAACGGAAGGTGAGACGATAGACCGAGCCTTTCGGCGTCGGCAGCCAGTTGCCCTCCGGCACGTCCGCGGGCTTCTCGGCGGCGGAGCGGAAGGTCAACGAGCCATCCGGACCGTATTCGGGCTTCGACTGCTCGTTGATCAGGTACTTCTCCTTCGGATTGGGCAGGACGCGGAAGTGCCTGGTGTCCACCGCGATCACCGACCAGAAGTAGTTCGCGTAATGGGCCGGGAGCTGATCCTTGGGGAAGGTCATGGTGTAAGCATTGTCGCCGGACAGCGGAGCTCCGGTGCCGTCGGTGCTGGCGCGGTAGTACATGACCTCCGGGGCGATGTTGGCCCAGATGCCGCCGTAATTGATCAGGGTGCGGGCCAGGTAGTCGATGTTGTAGGCTCCGACCACCGCCGGGCGGGCCCAGCCGTTGCGGATCGTGCCATGACCAATGGGCGATCCGGCCTTGGCGAAATCGGCAAACGCCACCGTGCGGATGGCCTTGTCGACCCGCGCCCGCTGCTCGGGATCCTTGACGGCCCTGGCGATGGCGCGAGCCGTCTCCTGCAACGGCTCCATGCCCGGGTTGAGGTCGCGCTCGCTGTCGAGGGCGATGTCCGCCGCATCGAAGGCCTCCACGCCGGGCAGGTTTTCCAGGTCGAAGATCGGCGTCGTTGGGATCTCCGGGAGTGTTGGGGTCCCAGTCGCTCTGACCGTGATCTGATGCTGCAACGCGACGGCTTGGTCCCAGTCGTCACCGAGGGCGACGCGGGCGAGGACGCGTGCAGACCTGACCGGCAGGTCGATGCGCTGGACATCGGCCGGCAGGGACACGGTCGCGCCCTGGAGGCAAACGGCGA
>JBJMPB010000216.1:0-6058 GCA_045803455.1 Gemmatimonadales bacterium
CCGTATCCCATGGGAACGCCGAACCGCTGGCTGTTTCCCACCGCCACATCGGCGCCCCACTCGCCGGGAGGCGTGAGCAGGGTCAGGCTGAGGAGGTCGGTGGCGGCCGTGACCAGCGCGCCGGCCGCGTGGGCCCGCTCGCACATGGCGCGAAAGTCACGGATCTCGCCGTCCGTTGCCGGATACTGCACCAGCGCGCCGATCACGTCGGCGTCGAAGGTGAACGCGCTGGGATCGGCCACGCGAATCTTTATGCCGCGCGCCTCGGCCCGGGTGCGGACCACGGCGATGGTCTGAGGATGACAGCGGTCATCCACCAGATAAACCGGTTCGCCTTTGGCCCCGCGTACGGCCAGGCTCAGGTTCATTGCTTCGGCAGCGGCGGTTGCCTCATCGAGCAACGACGCGTTCGCGACCTCGAGACCGGTGAGGTCGGACACGACGGTCTGAAAGTTGAGCAGCGCCTCCAACCGCCCCTGTGCGATCTCCGCCTGGTAAGGGGTATAGGCGGTGTACCAACCGGGGTTCTCCAGCACATTCCGCTGGATAACCTGCGGAGTGAAGCAGCCGGCGTATCCCATGCCGATATAGGACCGAAACACCCGGTTCATCCCGGCCAAGCCGCGCAGGGCCTGAAGGACCTCTCGCTCGCTCCGGCCAGGAGGCAAGGCCAGCGGCCGCCGGAGCCGGATCTCCTCAGGAACTACGGCATCGATGAAGCTTTCCAGCGAGGAATAGCCGAGCAGGTCCAGCATTTCTTCGACGTCGGCGCGGCGGGGTCCGATGTGCCGATAAGCGAAGTGAGAAGGGTGCAAAACGTCCAGCGTGGGAGTACTCAGCTTCCGACCAAGGATGCTGGTCACCTTGATCTCATCCTGAGAAAGTCTGTAAGCCATCCTCGCTCCTCAACGACATAGCAAAATGCCTCGAGAACCACGTTCTCGAGGCATCATGTGTCTGGATCGCCCATGTGCTGGACGTAACCGTTTCTGGTAGCATCGATCCTACCGTCACTCGCCGATATGAGACCGATAGGCCTTGGCGGTCAGAAGGTCCTTGAGATCGCCGGGGCTGGCGACCCGAAGCTTGATCATCCACCCGTCACCATACGGATCCCGGTTCACCACGCCTGAGTCACCGTCCAGTGCCTCGTTGATCTCGACGACTTCCCCCGCCACCGGGCTGTAGAGCTCGGACACGGCTTTGACCGCCTCGATTTCACCGAAGCTCTGGTGGGCATCCAACCGCTCGCCCGCTTTGGGCAGGCGCACGAACACCACATCGCCCAGCTCACCCTGCGCATAGTCGGTGATGCCGATCTTGACCACGGCGGGATCGTCGGTGGGCGCGACGTACTCGTGCTCAGCGGTATACCCCAGGTCGTCCGGCACGTTCGACACGTGCATCTCTCCAATGTGGTGGCGCGACGGAGGATAGGCGGGCCGAGGGAGGAGGTCAAGCGCGCGCGAGCAGGGCCTCCCATACCGATGCTGCCGACCGTTCCAGTGCCTGATGGTCGCCCTCATTTTCAATGACATAATCGCTGCGGAGCCGTTTCGACTCCGATGGAAGCTGGGCGGCGATCAGTTGGTCGAGCTCGTGCTCCGGGAGCGAGCGTGACTGCCGCAGGCGTTGCCGGCGGATCGACTCCGGAGCGTCGACCAGCACCACCGCGTCGAACTCCGAAGGATCGGCCGCTTCGAACAGCAGGGGAATGTCGCTGACGACGATCCGATCTCCCCGCTCTCGCGCTTCCGCCAGAAGCTCCCGTCTCCGGCGGTGCACCTGGGGATGCATGATGGTGTTGAGCGCTTTCAGAGCCTGCGGATCAGCCAGAACGACTGCCCGGAGCTTGGCGCGATCCAGGGTCCCGTCCGAACGGAGCATCTGCCGGCCGAACCGGTCGGCGACCTCCCGTAAAGCCGGGTGCCCGGGCATCTGGGCCTCACGGACGAGCTGGTCGGAGTCTATGATGATGCCACCCCAACGGCGGAACAGTTCCGCGACGGTTGACTTGCCGGCGCCGATGTTTCCTGTCAGAGCAACGGAAAGCATGGTGGAAGGTCTAGAGTCAAGGGTCCAGAGTCTAGAGTCGAGGACGGCAAACAGGCTCTAGACCCTTGACCCTCGACCCTGCATCTTGCCCTCTTCACAGCAATCACTCAGAACAAAACGGCCAGGACGGCAATGAACTACGGGGCACAGCCGGGGTGGATCGAGGTCATCAGCGGAGTGATGTTCAGCGGCAAGAGCGAGGAGCTCATTCGCCGGATCCGGCGGGCCACGATTGCCCGCCGCAAGGTCCAGGTCTTCAAGTCGCATCTGGACAGCCGCTACACCGGGCTCTACAGCGTCTCCAGTCACGACGGCACCGAGCTCGAGGCCAGTCCGGTGGACTCCGCGGGCGAGATCTTCCGCCTGGTGCGGCAGGACACCCAAATCATCGCCATCGATGAGGCGCAGTTCCTGGACCCGCAAATCGTGCCGGTGGCTACGGAGCTTGCCGCCCGCGGTGTGCGGGTGATCCTTGCCGGTACCGACACCGACTTCCGGGGACAGCCCTTTGGCTCGATGGGAGATCTCATGGCCGTGGCTGAAATGGTGGACAAGCTTCAAGCCATTTGCGTCCTTTGTGGTGATCCCGCCTGCCGCAATCAGCGGCTGATCGATGGCAAGCCGGCCCGGTACGACTCACCTACGATTATGATCGGCGGACGGGAGAGCTATCAGGCCCGTTGCCGCCACTGTCATAAGGTGCCCCGCCGGGACGAAGATCAGACGGCATTGTTGTGAGTTCTTTTGGAACCGGAAAGCACTAGATCGTCAAGAGTCTAGGGTCAAGAGTCTAGGCGTCTCTATAATCTCTGAAGCATTCCTCTGATCGAATGTTCACTCTCGAGTTCCGAGAGTGATCCCAGGCTGATTCTTAGGAAGCGACGAAGCTCCTTATCACCTGTCCGACCACAACCTTCCGCGAGATTTGCAGAAACCGAGACCGCGGCTCGTCTCATTTGCGCGCACAACCGTAGCGCTCAGACGGGGGAAAGTTGCAGGTGACCTTGTAGATGGATTCGGCCAATTCCCTAGACCGGCTTACTATCAGGGGGCCTCGAAAATCTGGACTCTAGACCTTGGACCCTAGACTGGCTACTTACGAGCGCTTCCAATCAAGGAACTCTCCGTGAATAAGCAGGACCTCGTCGCCGCGGTTGCCAAGCAGCTGGGTATCAGCAAGGCCAAGGCAACCGAAATCGCCGAGCTCTTTTTCTCGCCCAGCGGTATTCTCGCGACGGAGCTGAAGCGGGGGGGAAAGGTCGCGATCTCGGGGTTTGGTACCTTCGAGACCAGAAATCGGGCAGCCCGAGAATGGCGAGATCCCCGCACCGGCAAGGCGGGTGACATCAAAGCCGGAACGGTGCCGACGTTCCGCGCCAGTCGCTCCTTACGAGACCTGGTGAACCGGAAGCGTTAGCGTGAGCTGGTTCTGCGGGCCGGTCTGCTCCGGGGATCCCCGTCTTCCCGCCCTGGGCGAGTGGGACCTCGATCGACTCGGGCGGTTACCCGCTTACGCCGGATCGTCACGCCGTTAAGCTGGCCGGCCACCCGTTCCGCGTCCTGGGCCGGCAGCTCGATCAATGAATACCCGTCGCGGAGCTCGATTCTGCCGATCTGAGTCCGGTCGAAGCGCAGCTCCTTGGTAAGCACCGCCACCAGATCATTGGCTGTAACTCCGTCCTTCTTGCCGGCCCCGACAAACACTTTGGCTGTTTCCGAGGTCCGCGGCGCTGGGGACGGGGCCGCGCTGGCCGAACCGCGCCAGAGCTCGTAGAGAGCCGCAGCCACGGTGGGAGCATCATAACGCTCGAACAGAGGAGCCAGAGTGAGAAGAGCCCGGGATCCCTGGCCGGTGTCGATGATGCTCTGGATCTCCTGTCGCTGGAGCGATTCGGCGGACCGCACGGCATCGAGCGGGCCCGGCAGCTGCAGCGGGCGCCGGGGGGCGGCAAGGCGGGCTACGTAGCTCTCGGTGCCGGTGGGAACCAGCAGGATCACTTCGCCGGCGCCGAGCAGCTGTTCGAGCCGATCCCGGTTCGGCAGATCAAAGGCGATGATCGTGTCGGTCGGCGGCGCATCGCCCACCACCAGCTGGAGGTCTGATAAATTGCCGGCGATCAAACGTCGGAGTGATCCGTGGTATCCCTGGTCCGCAGTCCAAACGACCAACGAAGCCGGATCGACCACCTCGATTACATCGGCGAGGGCTTGGACTCGCCTGTTCCAAGCGGTAGTCACGGTGCGGACCGGCCCGAGCGGCGCCGCATCCACCGGGTCGACGCCAACCGTCAGCGCCTTCCGGGCGTAGCGATCTACCCAGGCGTTGACCCGCGCTGGCTCGGCGGTGTAGACAATCCGTTGCGCCTCACGGGGCAGGTCCTGCATCAGCGGCATCACGCTGTCGTCATCCGGCAGCGATTCGGGCCACGCCAGCAGGAACGCACCCACGCTTTCTATCCTGAGCGCGGAGCGGGCAACCAGCTGCAGGGCAGTCTCCAGGGTGGTCACCAGAACGTCCAAGGACTCCCCGCGCAGCCGCCGCATGGCTCGGCTGGGGCCGCGGCCGACCTGAACCGACAGGGAAGCGTCTTGAGCCAGATCTGATATCAGCGCTCCCCAATCGTCCAGCTGTACCGCCGGAACCAGGATCAGTGCCGGCTTTCCCGGTTCCACTCGGCTGAGCATTCCAGCGACCGCCGGCGCCGCATACACCGGAATCGGAGGAGCCACGGCTACGAGATTGTGGCCCCGAGCCGCTGTAGGAGCCACCTCTCGGCATGCCGGCGTGTCTGGGGTCCACCCGCGCTGGTCGAGTACTCGGGCGATGGATGGCTGGATGTGCAGTTCTTCGAAGGAGGGCACGGATTCTCCGGCGGGAGAGCAGGACGGCGCTAGAGCACCAAGCTAAGTGCGCGGCGGTTGACATCGCCAGCCCGTCGACCAAAGTTTTCCCCGTTCTCTTCCGCACCTCACCCCCATTGTGGAACCGCTGGATGCCCGATCCATTGTCGATCAACGTGCAGCATCTCAAGGCGTCGGAGACGGTCGCCATCAGCAATGAGGCCAAACGCCGAAAGGCAGCCGGCGAAGATGTGCTGGACCTCGGCGTCGGGGAGCCTGATTTCGACACGCCGGCCCCAGCCTCCCAGGCGGGGATTCAGGCCATCCAGAAGGGTCTCACCCGTTACCCACCGAATGTCGGGATCGCGGAGCTCCGGCGGGGGATAGCCCAGCAGCTGTCCTGGATGTCCGGCGGCCGCCGGGTAGATCCCGAGCAGATCGTGGTTAGCTCCGGCTCCAAGCAGTCCATTTTCAACGCATGCTTTACCCTGTTCGGCCCCAAGGACCGGGTGCTCATCCCTTCGCCGGCATGGGTCTCCTATCCCCAGATCGTGCATCTCACCCGCGCCGAGCCGGTGCTGGTGCCGGGTGACCCGGAGTGGGGACTGAAGGTGAGTGTCCGGGATCTTGACCGGATGAGTCACAAGCTCACCCGAGGCCTCATCCTCTGCTCGCCCTGCAACCCAACGGGATCGGTGTACACCCAGGCCGAGCTCAAGACCATCGCGGAATGGGCTAAGAAGAACGATATCTGGATCATCTCCGATGAGATCTACCGCCGCATCAACTACGGTCCGGGTCCGGCGCCATCCCTCCTGGATTTGCCGGACGAGTTGCTCGAGCGCACGGTGATCGTCTATGGAGCGAGCAAGGCTTACGCGATGACCGGATGGCGTATTGGCGCTGCATTGGCCCCGCCACACGTAACCAAGGCCATGGCTGCGCTACAGTCGCACACAACCACCGGAGCCAACCATCCGGCCCAGTGGGCCGCCGCAGCCGCTTTCAACGATGAGCGGGTAGACGCTGAGGTGACTCGGATGGTCGCGTCATTCCGCCGTCGCCGGGATTACCTGGTGGACCGGTTCCGTAACGAAGTGCCGGGCATCGAATTCGTGGAACCCCATGGTGCCTTCTACTTCTTCTTCCGGGTGGACGGGAT
>JBJMPB010000038.1:0-3257 GCA_045803455.1 Gemmatimonadales bacterium
CGGTAGGGATCGAAATTGAACACGGCCTCGAGCCCGCCGCTCTGCCCCAGCGTCGGGTGGACCTGCAGGCCAAAGGCTTGCGCCATTTCGAGCGTGTCCACGATGTGGAGGTAGTGCGCCCAGGTCTCGGCGAAGTCCTCCCAAGCGTGGGTGGTGGCGTAGCGGCTGACCGAGCTGTCCTGCCAGTCTGCGGGCGCTCCGCTCTGATCGTGTGTCTGCAGCGCTTGCCCATAATTCGCCCGATCATCGCCGAACGTCGCTCGGAACGACGCGAGGCGGCCCTCGTCGCGCACAAGCCGCTCCCAGAAGTAGTGGCCGACCTCGTGACGCAGATGGCCCAGCAGCGTGCGGTAGGGCTCGCCCATGGCCTTTCGGCGGCTCTCGCGCTCGGCGTCATCAGCCTCGGCCAGCGCGATCGTGATCACGCCGTTGTGGTGACCTGTGCTGACCTTTGGCCCACTCACGCCGGGAGGGTCGGCAAGGAAATCGAAGGTGAGGCCGTGGTCGGGGCGGTCGATCCGGTTCTCAAGGGGCAGGTTGAGCTTGAGCAGGGTGTAGAGCAGGCGGTGCTTCGCGGCCTCGAGCTTCTGCCAAGCCAGGAGATTGCCCGGCCCCGTCAGGTCGGGGATAACGCGGTTGTGGCGGCACGCTCGGCAATAGATTTCCGGTGAGTGGATCGGAACCAGCCAGTTGCAGGCGTCGTAGGCAGCATTGGCGCAGAAGCGGTAAAGCCAAGCCGGTGAGGCGAGTGGGCGCCAGGATGGCCCGTCTCCCTCCAGCGCGGAAAGCGTGCTCGCTTCTGGAAGATAGCCGAGCTGGCGCGCGCACTTCTCGCACCTTCGATTTTCGAAGAAGAGGAGCTGGCCACAGCTCTGGCACTCGAAGAGCTTCATCGCGTGTCTCCGCCGGATGCTGTCGCCCCTCAGCAAGACCGAAGTGGTCCGGGCAGCGGGGCCTGGCTGCTGTGGCCTTTGCATGCGGAGCGGTCGGTTGACCCTCTCCGGTTGGTTGACCCTCTTCGGTTGATGGTCAGCCCGCCCTGGATGTGACGTGTGGACCTCCACCCAGCGGCCGCATCGCCGGACCGAGCTGCGCTCCGAACCGATCCGATCGATGCCATCACGCCAAAGCTGGTGGGATTGCATCTGGATAACAAAGGGATCCGCAAGAGGAGGCTCTGCACCCGAAGCTGATCGTGACGAGGCGAGTCGGTTCTTATTGTTGTCGCGCCACTTCGGCATCAACGACGCTGGCGACCGCGGGAGGGGTCAAGGCGAGCAGCATTGGCTTGGTCGGCCCCCGTGCGCTGGCTGCCCGCGTCGAGTGCAGAGCCACGGTTCGGCTGGGCTACGCGCCTGCTGATCTGCTCAAGCTCTACATCGACGACCGTTGCGAGCAGTCGACCAACACGGGATCGTACTCGATGTCCTCGTCCAGAGCCGGCGCGACAAGCAGGCCGCCAACCGGCGGCGGCGCAAGCTGCTGAGACGTCAAGGTTGGGTGCGGTGCGTGCTGATCGCGGACAAGCTGGCCATCCCGCCCTTCAGCAAGCTGATGAAACCGCCGTGAGCGCTCCGAAAATTCACCGGTCGATTGCTCGCCGAGCTGTGCCCCCCTGCTATGCTGTCGCTCGAGCTCGTGGGCGGCGAGCGCGCCTTTGCAGTTCAACTGGGCGATCCATCTGCCGATCCGCTGCCACTCGCGTGCGATCGTATTCGCGCCGAGGAACAAGGAGAGATGGCTGCCTGCAGCTGCCGCCGTGATGACCTGTTCGCGAGGTGTCCCGATCAGTTGGAGCGTACTGAGGAGCTGTTCGGGCGGTGTAACCTCGTCCGCTTGACCCGCGAGAAGGCACACAGGAACCCGGACCATCTTGAGGTCCGTCAAGCGGCCGAGCGCTTCAAAGCGGCTCTGCGCCAGCTGGTTCTCCCGAAAGAGCTGCCGGACAACTTGGAGGTAAAAGGTGCCGGGGAGATCGACGGTCCACCGATGCCAGGCCTGGAACCGTTCGAACATCTCTTGCGACAGATCGGTCTGGAGGATGTCGGCAACGGCGGGCGGATCGAAATCCCGAACGCTCCAGAAGCCCCGGAAGTCCAGCACCGCCTGCCCCAGAACGCGCCCCTGTCCCGAGTGAACAATCTGCTCAAACGTGTTGAGATCAGTCGTCCGAGCCGCTTGCACGAGACGCGATGGGGCGGCGTCGAGATCAATGGGGGATCCGGCCAGGACCAAGCTATTGACCTTTGCCGGAAACTGGGCGGCGTAGATCAGCGACAGCCATCCGCCCTGGCACAGTCCGACGAGGTTCACGGTGCCGCCGAGCGCGTCGATGGCAACGTTCAGGTCGGCGAGGTAGGTGTCGATCGAGAAAAACCGCATGCTCGGCGTGGCGGATTTGCACTCGACCAGAAGCAGCGGCGAGACCCCGGCGTGTTGGAGCGTTTCGACGATACTGTGACCGGGCGCGAAGTCGGCGATGGTAGCGCCATGGAGCGCGAACGGAGCAAGAATGAGCGTCGCGGGTTCGGACGTCTGCGCCCTGGAGAACTCGCGCACCCGCATGCTTGCCAGCTCGAGCCGGATCGAGTTCCGAGTCGTCCACGCGGGCTCGACCAGCGGCTCGCTCCCATGCTCACCGAAACTCCAGGCTTGAGCGTATGGGAGCCAGGCGGCTTCGCCGGCACGCATCCACGCCGCGAACGGCAGAAGCCAAGTCCGGGCATCGACTCCACCCTTCCAGGCCACTTCTGTCGTCCGCTGACGGACGTCGGCCAGCTTTTCGATCCCGGCTCGTGCAGCTTCGGCGCTTGTGTGGGCCTGCTCGCCTCGCCTGGTCTGCTGGCGGGCGTGGTTGTCAATTTGAGGGTGTGCCATCTTGTTTGTCCAACGCGGCGCCGTTTCTCGGAAGCACACATGCCACCGACCATCGCGGGGGCTGCCATGTGCCCCGCACGAATTGGAAAACAATCCGCCATGCGCACTCAATACATGGTGCGCATAATGCCGAAAACAAGGATGACAAACTTTGTTGTAATCTATATTTTCGATGTTCTATTCAGATTTACTCCAAACAGATTACTTGCGCAAATGATGCACAATGTGATCAAACTCTAAAATCGATGGAGCGGAGAACTGGGGCAAGCCGAGCCCGCTCTACCCCGCCCTGTTGCGGCAAAAGGCCATGGCCGACCGTTCGGCCGCAAGTTCCGATTTATCGCCCTCTTTCTCGCGCGCCCAAGTCTTCGGTGAGCTCA
>JBJMPB010000079.1:0-2668 GCA_045803455.1 Gemmatimonadales bacterium
GATCCATCCCTTCCACTGCTGCCACCAAGTGCTGCGCTGCATTGGTTCCCCTGGCCCTGAAAACCTGTGCGGGCCTGAGACCCCGGGCGCGTGATCTTCCCGGGGCCGGTCCAACGGGCCGTCAGGCCGCGCTGGAGGTACACATCAGGGCTGTGCTAAAAGTAAAGCGGAGTGATGCAGAGGGTGGGTGAATCGACCCCTTCGTCGATTCGGTTGGCAGGAAGCCCGATCCCTTCTCGTTTCATTCTTTATAAACGGCCCGGTTGAAAGCTAAGTGCCGTAAGTCGTGTTTTCCGTAGGATACTCCTCCGCCGCCCTTGAGCCGAGGAGAGACCATGCGCTACCGCTGGCCTGCCGACACCGTCTTCAACCGCTGCGTCCTCACCGTCGAGCAGGAGACCTGCTCCCTCTGTGGGCGTGCCCTGACCATCTGCGACCACCGCTTCCACCGTATCTTCACCCTCCAGGGACCGCTCCAGATCGTCTGCAAACTCGCGCGCTGCCCTGCTGGCGACTGCCCCGCCCACGCCCACACCCTGAGCCCCCTGGCGGAGGCCCAGATCACCCTGCCCTGGTGGCTGATCGGCTGGGATGTCTTCTGCTGGCTGGGCTATCGCCGCTTCGCCCGCCACTGGTCCATCCCTCAGCTCCAGGCCGAACTGCGTGACAGCTACCACATCCCCCTGTCCGACGATGCCATTTCCGGCTCCCTGCGTCGCTACCAGACCATGGTCGCCGCCCGCCACCACGATGCTGCCATCCTGGCCGAAGCGTACCGCGACCGCCAGTCCTTGATCCTGACCATCGACGGCCTGCAGCCGGAGAAGGGGCACGAAACCCTGTACGTGGTGCGTGAACTGGGCGGCAAACGCATCTGGTTTGCCGAAGCCTTGCTCTCCAGCGCCGCCGACGAGGTCCAACGTCTGGTCGCCAAGGCCAAGCAGTGGGCCCTGCAGTTGGGCAAACCCGTGCAGGTGTGGATGTCGGATAAACAAGAGGCCTTCCTCAAGGCCATCGCTGCGGAGTTCCCCCTGGTGCCGCACCGCTACTGTCAGAACCACTTTCTGCGTGACGTGGCCAAGCCGGTACTGGAGGAAGACAGCCAAGCCAAGGTGCAGATGCGCAAGAAGGTGCGTGGCCTGCGTGCCATCGAGCAGGACGTGCTGGCACAACGACGCGAGCAAGCCGAAGTGTCGGCGGCGGAACCCAACGCCCCAGCCGACGCAGCCCTGTCCGCAGCCACAGCCGCGGCGGCCGATGATGCCGGAAGTGTCGTGTTGGACTACTGCGCTTGTGTACGCGGTATCCTCAACGACGGCCAGGGCGGGCCCTTGCAGCCGCCGGGACTGCGCATGGCCGAAGGCCTCGGCGAGGTGCGTGCCTCGATCCAGCGAAACCTGGACGCTAAAAAAGGGGGCGCGCCGAGGAACAATTGAAGCGCTTGGCAGGGTGTATCGACCGTGGCCTGGCCACGGTGGCGGATGACCAGGAAAGGATTCGCGGCTACGTCCAAGAAGTGGCGCAGATCGCGGCGACGCTCGATCCGCAGCATGGTTCCCGGGCCAGGCGTCGCCAACGCTTCCAGCGCTTGCAGAAGCGGCTGGCGGCGAGCGGGGACGCGGTACGGAGGCAAATGGCGGCGGTGATGGCCGCCTTCCTGGTCGGGCTGTTTGCGGGCGGGAATCTGGAGGGACTGCCTGCGGACAACCTGGACCTGGAGCGTTGGTTTCGCCTGCCCAAGAGTCACGAAAGGCGGATCAACGGGCGGCGGCATGCGGGGGTGCGGCTGGTGCAAGAGGGAGCGACCTTGCTGCCGGTGCTGGACGCGCACCAGCAGCAGCGAGTTTTCACGGCAGAGGACCTGTCAGCGTATCGCCACGCCAAGCCACCAGCCGACGAGCGTGAGGCGGTCAAACGGCGGAAGGTCATGCGCAAGGCGCGCTCGAAGAAGAAGCGATCCGTCTTACTGGCGACGCTGGAAAAGCACTACCTCAACCGCTGTTAGCTTTCAACCGGGCGGTTGTTCTTTATAGGGACCTTTTCGGCGGTGGTCAAGAGGAAATAGCACTTGCTTCTGCGTCACAACCTCCGACTCTACAGCAAGTTCTGGCCTTGAACAGCCAGTCTCCTCGCCGTCATTCCGGTCAGCGTCCAAACCTTGCGCTGCGACCTCCACCTCACACCCGCTTCTGCTCCGACGGGTGCCAGCGGCATAGCATGAGAGGGACGGCAAGGTCCCGGCCGTCGCCCGGCCCCGGGGAGCAGCCGTGAGCGTCTCCGTGATCATCCCCACGCTGAACGAGGCAAGTTGCCTGGCCGAAACACTGCGCTCCTTGCGGGGCGAGCAACCCCATCAGGTACTGGTCGTGGATGGCGGCAGCACGGATGGGACCTGTGACCTGGTGAGCGCCCCGGCCCGGCTGCTGCATGCGCCGCCCGGGCGGGCGCTCCAGATGAACCATGGCGCCGCCCAGGCCTCGGGCGACGTGCTCCTGTTCCTGCATGCCGACTGCACCCTGGAGGAAGGCGCCCTGGAGGCCGCCGAAGTCGCCCTGGGCCGGCGCAGGGTGGTGGCCGGCTGCTTCCAGATGCGCGTGGACGCGGCTGCCCTCGCCTACCGCCTTATCGAGGCCTGCGCCAGCGCGCGCGTGCGCCTGACGGGCCTGGT
>JBJMPB010000119.1:0-3087 GCA_045803455.1 Gemmatimonadales bacterium
GAACCCCCTCATTTGCGCCCTATCCGACCGGATTGGTCGTCAATGAACAGGGAGGTTTGACCGCATTGGAACCCGGAACGTCAACAGTCATAATCACCAGTCCTCACGCGACCGGATTCTGGCTCTGGGGCCGGCTGCAGCCCTTGCGCCCCGTTTGTGCCCGTCCTGACCGATCCGTCACCTCAATCAGAACTGCGCGATAATCGCTCTTGACACCGATATGGCCACGCATTTTCAAAGCGATCATGTCCATTGGGCTGAACGTCGGCCGACGCCCGAGATAGCCCCCTGACTTCACGTCGACGCAACGGCATTGATCCAACCTAAGGGCACCCTACATCGCGGTCAGGAGCAATGGCCATGTCAGTTTCGCGAACGGGGCTCGCCACGCTCGGAGCGGCGTTGGGTGTCGCAGCAGCTTCCGCCCAGCCGATCTCTCCACAGGACATCATCGCACATACGAGGTTGCAGGACCTGATGCGGCAGTGTCAGCAGCAAGCGCGCGAAGAAGTGCCAGGCACGCCCGAACAGCAGGCACAGTCGCGGGAGTTTCATGACGCCGCGATGGAATGCCTGAGGGACAACAGGGCATGGTATCCCGTCGGCCGGTAGCGAAGGGCGTTTACATCGGCTCGACCGGGCCCGCAGGCTGAGTGTGCGACGGGATTTGCCGCGAGCCTGACCCGGACAGGGATCGATCCTGCCGGCAAAGGCAGAGCGGGTGTTCGGCCGTGGGGTGCGGGGCGAGGGTGACCTTGATCACAGAAGGGCGGGGCCGCGGCGGGTAGAACGGGGACATCGGAGCGGACCTCAGGCAACCAGCCCTCCGACGAGACCCCAAGACCCCAACCCGAAGCAACCCCAGAGACCCCAACCCCAGAGCCCCCAACCCCAGGAGATCCCCTCATGTTCGCTCGCACCCTTCTTGCCGCTGTCGCCACCCTGACCCTGTCGGGCGCCGCCTTCGCCCAGAGCAACTCCGCCACGCTGATCCAGCAGGGCCGCGGCACCAATGTCGGCGTGGTCAGCCAGGCCGGCCGCGGCGCCACCAACTCCTCGTTCATCGCCCAGGACGGCCGCAACAACTTCGCCTCCACCTCCCAGGTCGGCAAAGTCAACTCGGCCACCACGCTGCAGCTCGGCGCCCGCAACAACTTCGCTTCCACCAATCAGGTCGGCAAGCTCAACGACTCGCTCACCGTGCAGCAGGGCAGCCGCTCCAACTTCTCCTCCACCAACCAGATCGGCGGCCCGCGCGCCGTCAACACCAACACGGTGTTCCAGGCCGGCGGCCCGCGCGGCTCCAACACCCTGCTCAGCAACCAGTTCGGCCGCACCAACTCGTTCTCGGGCGCCCAGCTCGGCGGACGCCAGAACATCGGCCTCGTCAGCCAGCTCCCCGGCATCCCCGGCCTGCGCCGCTAAAGCCGATCCGGCGGGCGGGGGGATCCTCCCCCGCCCTTTTTGTCACTCCATTCGGAGGACTTCCCCGTGAGACCGCTTCTCGTCACCCTGGCCGCCCTGCTGGCCTCCTCGGCCGCCATGGCCGAGCCGCTGATCAACCCGTTCAACCCCACTCGTCCCACCGTGAGCATCACCGGGGCTGCCGGCGTCGGCAGCGGCAGGACCTCCCTCGATGTGCGCCAGACCAGCCAGTTCAACGCCGCCGCCGGCGTCGTCGTCGCCCCACGCGGCTCGGTGGCGGTGTCGCAGCAGGGGCTGGCCAACGGCGCCGTCGTCGGGGTGTTCGGCAATCACACCCAGGCCAGCGTCAGCCAGAGCGGCCGCCTCGGCAACTTCGCCACCATCCGCCAGGCCAACCCGAGCTTCTTCGGACGCCGGTAGACCGGACCCGGATGCTCCCGATGCGGGCGGAGTATGCTCCGCCCGCATCATCGACTCGGCCCGGACCTCGAGACGGTCTCGAGGAGCAGAGGAGATTAGAATGAGAACAGCACCGACACTGGGCCTGATCGCTCTGACGGCATGGGCGCTCGTCGGCCCGGCCCGCGCGCAGAGCACCAGGGAGGACAGCATGGCCACCACCACCATTCGCAACGGCAACAGCGTCTCGAGCGTCACCCAGAGCGGCGACCCCGCGACGGTGACCAAGCATGTGGAGAAAAGGCCCGGCTATACGCGGATCGAGCAACACAGCGGTGGCAACCACTCCGTCGTCGTCCAGAGCACCAACCCCGCCGACATGCCCAAAATGCCGGATATGGGAAAGCTCCAGAAGGACATCGACCGCCTGCTGCGCCAGCACGGGCTCAGCGACGACTAGAGCCACCTGGGGTGTGCCCGGGAGCGCCGGTGCTAGAACAGGAGATGAGAATGCGACGGCGCGTGAAGTTCATAGCTGTACACTTGGACCGGCCCAAAGTGTCTGTCCCGGTAGTCTTGATCGGCTTGGTTGCTGCGGTGAATGTCGCCTCGACCATTACCATGCTGGTCATGGCACAGTGATCCTGGGACAGGCCCACCTTTTGGTACGGGCCTGTCTCGGCTGGCGCGTTCTGGCCCTAAGGGCTGCCACGGACGATCCTGGTCACGCAGGTGCCGGTGAGGCTCAGTGGAGGGTGGGCAGGGTGGAGGCGAACGGCACGAGCAGCACCTGCTCGTCGTCCTCGTCGCCCACATAGATCAGCCAGTCGGAGAAGTCCGCGATCCCAAACGATCCAGCCATGACGGAGCGGGCGACAGCCATAGCGTGGTCTCGCGCCTCGGCGAGGTCCTGGACCTCGCGACCGCATGGGTCAAGGTGGAGGTCGTCGGCGCTGGCGCAGTGGAAGTAGAGCCGGGTCATGGCAGCCTCCTGGGCTGGATTGTAGGGGCACTCTGCCAGACGCTCGCCGCGCCTTCTGTGATGTGCATGACAGTTCACGACCTGGATCGGGAGCAGGTTCGCCTCGTCCGGAGCCGATCCCATGTCCCGCCGCGTTCTGTCCCTCCTCACTCTCCTGCTGGTCGCCGATGCCATCACCGTCTATGGCCGCGGACCGCGCCCGATCTCCTTCCCCGGCCAGGACGTGCGCCATGCTGTCCTGATCACCCGTTTGCAATCCCTCGCTCTGGCCTGACCTCCCC
>JBJMPB010000257.1:0-2865 GCA_045803455.1 Gemmatimonadales bacterium
ACCTTCACCGGCGACGGATCCAATCAGCAGGTGCAGGTTCGCGGCCCGGTCGCGCCACCCGTGCAAGGCGCGATGGAGAACGAGGTGGCCGATGTCACCCCTGCCCTTTCGGGAGAACTGAACACGACTCTGGGTGACGCCAACGGCATCCAGGTGTTCGCAGGCCCGCGTGACGATCCCTTCTTCATCGATCTGGAGGCGGCGTTTTGCATCCTGCCGGATCGCCGCCCGGTCGGCGGGACTCTGTCGGGGTCCTGTGCGCTCAGCCCCAATCCATCGGCCCCGTTTTTCTTCCGGAACCCGGGCGTGAACTATGTCAACGGATTCAACGTGAACTCGATTGTGATCGAGCTACCCAGTTCCATGATCGAGAACGGTGCCCCGGGCAAGCTGGGCATATGGGGAAGCATCAGCCTGTGATCACTCACGCGCCTCTTCGAGGAATACACCATGCAGCGTAATACCATCCGGCTCATCCATAGCGTGACACTCGCCTCAGGCATCGCGCTGGCCCTCCTCGGCGCGACTGGATGCAGCGACGATGACAGCAACACCGGCCCCTCGACCCTGCGGATGTACAACCAGGGGCAACGGCTGGGCAACCCGCTGATCAGCGAGGTGCTGTTGAGCAAGCGCAGCCACGCGACTCACGGTTCGATCGGTCCCCAGGACGACGCCAGCTTGCTCGGAGCCGAGATCCTGTCCTTCGTGACCGGTCCCGGCAGCGTTGCCGGTCGTTCCGCCGACTACGCCAATACCCTGGGCTCAGTGCTGCTGCCCGATATGCTCGTAGTACAAACGGACAAGGATCCGGCCACCGCGGGCTGGCTCAACTGGGTGGGTCTCCCCCCTCTGGCCAACGGCTGGGGCGGGCGGAAGCTGCAGGACGACGTGGTCGATCTCGCATTGCTCGCGTTGTTCGGCGATCCCTTCGGAGCCGACCCAGACGGTGCCCAGGGAAAGGAGCCGCTCACCACCGATAACGTGGCTTTCGATTCACCCGGCATAACGTCGACCTTCCCCTATCTCGCGGCGCCGAACTGACAATGCCGTGGAAATTGGCGGCCGTAGTCGCGGCCACGGCTCTGGCCGTGAGTGGAGTCTCTCGGGCGGTGTCTCATAGCCCTCGCCCCCCGGTCAAACCTGGAGTGAGCGACGCGCGGATCCGGAACCTGGACATCCAGTTCTACCAGCAGCGCACCGAGCGCGACCCTCGCGGCGCTCGCGACTTTGCCCAGCTCGCCGGACTCTACCTGCAGCGCGCGCGGGAAACGGCAGACTATGGCGACTTGGTTCGGGCCGAACAGAATGCGCGTCATTCTCTGTCGCTCCGCATCGGCCGGAACGCCAGCGGTCTCGGAGTGCTGGCCTCGAGCCTGCTGGCTCAGCATCGTTTCGCCGAAGCCCGCGACGTCGCCCGCCGACTCGTGGCCGACGACTCGACGTCGATCGCGGCCCGAGGTCTTCTGGCAGAAACCCAGCTTGAGCTGGGCGACTACCAGGAGGCCGGCAGCATCCTGGGGTCGCTCAGCATCTATCGCAACGATCTGAGCGTGGCGCCGCGACTGGCCCGCTGGCAGGAGCTGCACGGCCATGCCGAAGAGGCGCGCCAACTGCTTCGTTCGGCCCGAGCCCGGGCGGCTCGGCTCCACGGCCTCCCGGCGGAACAGCTCGCCTGGTTCGATCTCAGACTGGGCGATCTCGCGTTGAGGAACGGACATCTGGCGGAAGCTGAGCGCGAGCTGCGGAGCGGTCTCGCTGTCTCACCGCAGGACTATCGGATCCTGGGAACTCTGGCCCGGCTCGAGGCGGCCCGGCACCACTGGCTTTCAGCGATCGAATACGGCGAGCAGGCGATTGCGAGCGCGCTGGATCCCGGAACTCTCGGTCTGCTGGGCGAGGCCTACCGGGCAATCGGAGACAGCAGCAAAGCCCAGCAGTACTACCGCACGATGGAGCTGGTGGTCACGCAGCAGGCCGGCCCGTTCCATCGGGCCTGGAGCCTCTTCCTGCTCGATCACGACCGTGAAGTACCTCGCGTTGTAGCCAAAGTTCGGGAGGAGATCCAGACCCGGAAGGATATTTATGGCTACGACCTGCTCGCCTGGGCGCTGCACAAATCGGGTGACGATCGGGAGGCCGCCCGGACGATCCAACGCGCGCTGAGCCTGGGCACCCGTGATGCCATGGTTTTCTATCATGCCGGCATGATCGCGCTCGCACGAGGTGACCGGGCACAGGCAGCTGAATACCTGGGGCAGGCGCTGGCCATCAATCCCTACTGGGATCCGTTCCAGCCGGCCCAGGCTCGCGCTGTTCTTACCTCGCTCTCCAGACCTGAGAGATGAATCGTGAGCGACTTCCCGAGCTTCGTCCATCTCGGCTTCAGCCATATCGCCAACCCCGAGGCGCTCGACCATATCCTGTTTCTCCTCGCCCTCGCCGCGATCTATCAAGGGCGTGATTGGCGGGATAGCCTCTGGGTGATCTCGGCGTTCACGGTGGGACATTCGATCACCCTGGCGCTGGCCGCGACTGGAACCCTTCTGATCCCGCAGCGGCTCACCGAATTTCTCATCCCGCTCACCATCGTGGCGACCGGGATGGAGAACCTCGTGGTGCGAGCCCGAGCCGTGACCCGCTCGGTCTACCGGCCGCTCTTCGCGGGAGTGTTCGGATTGGTGCATGGCGCTGGGTTCGCCGGCTACCTGCAACAGCTCTTCACCGGCTCGGTAGTAGTCCCGCTCTTCGGCTTCAACGTGGGTATCGAGCTCGGACAATTGGTGGTGCTCGCGGCGGCCGGTGCCGGCCTCGCCGCCTTCGACCACATTCTCCTTCTCACGCGACTCGACCGAGTCCGCTCCT
>JBJMPB010000252.1:0-2921 GCA_045803455.1 Gemmatimonadales bacterium
ATAGACAGCTAGAGAAGTTAGCCGGGTGGCTTAGGTGGGTCAATTAGCCGGAGAACGCCGTCGGATTCCTGATAACCGGTCCCGCAGGCTGCACAGGTTGCCCGGCTCTCCCGGACTTGCAATCTCACTCCGCAACGGCACATCCAGCCTACCCGCCGGGCAGGAACGCCAACCATGATGGCGAAAGCCGGGACGTCGCTCCTGACGACCGCGCCCGCTCCGATAAAACTGTATTCGCCCAGAGTTGTTCCGCACAGGATGGTAGCGTTGGCGCCAATCGATGTTCCCCGGCGCACCAGTGTGCTTTGATACTCAGCCTTTCGGGATACGTGGCTCCGCGGATTGACCACGTTGGTGAACACGCAGCTGGGCCCGCAGAACACATCGTCTTCCAGGACAACGCCCTCATAGATCGACACGTTGTTCTGCACCTTCACGTTGTTGCCCAGCCGGGACCCCGGCATCACCACCACGTTCTGGCCCAGGTTACAGGCTTTCCCGATTACCGCTCCGGGCATGACATGGCAGAAGTGCCAGATCTTTGTCCCTGCACCGATGCTCGCTCCGTCATCGACATACGACGACTCGTGCACGAAGTACTCCCGCTCACTGCTCACCTCTCACCGCTTTCCTGATTCAAGTATTCCCCCCTGGGCCCGATGAGCTTTACCTCGGGGTCGAGCTGTACGCTGAACTGCTCCTCCACCGTACGCTGCACATGCTCGATCAATCGGCGAACATCGGCGGCGGTAGCACCTCCGGTGTTCACGAAGTAGTTGGCGTGCATCGGTGAGACCTGCGCCCCGCCGATGCTGAATCCTTTGAGTCCGGCTGCCTCGATCAGCTGCCCCGCCGTTTTGGGCCCGCTCTCCCGCTTCCAGCTCGGCCCCGACGGGTTCTTGAAGACGCTGCCGCAACAGGGCTGGTTGAAAGGCGTGCCCTTCTGCCGCCACTCGAAAAGCTCGGAGACCGCTTCCTCCAGTCGGCCCGGCTCTTCGGGCCGCAACTGGACGGTGGTCTCCAGCACGATCCTGCCATCCAGCCCGCTCCGCCGATAGGTGAATGGGACGTCACGGCGGCTCAACACAGTGTCATTCCCGTGAGCGTCTACCACCGTGACCTGCTGCACCACCTCGGCCCAATCGCCGCCGTGACAGCCGGCGTTCATGTACACGCCCCCACCCACGGTGCCGGGCACACCCACGAAGATGTGCAGCCCGGCAAAGCCGGCTTCGGCCGTCCTTCGCGCGGCAAGAGGGGCGGGGAGACCCGCGCCAATGGTCCAGCGATCCTGCTCCTGCTCTAGCCGGTCCAGACCCTTACCCATTCGGATAACCAGGGCGTCCAATCCTTCGTCCGGCAGCAGGATATTTGAGCCGAGCCCCAGGGCAAACCAGGGAGTATCAGTCTCGCCCGCGAGACGAAGGGCGGCCGCCACGTCCGCCGGGGTTTTAGGCAGCAGCACCGTCGCGGGACCACCGATGCGATAGGTGGAGTACCGGGCGACCGACTCCCCCTCCCGTACCGCCCCGGCAACCCGATCACGCAGCGCAGTGACGAAGTTCGCGCTGCGTGCGCTCACCCGGTCCACTCCGGCGACATCTCCCGCGCGAGCGCATGCCACTCCTGCAGCGGCCGTACCTCACCGGCACGACTCCTCAGCGCGATGATTGCGTCACAGGCGGCAGAAGCCGCGGACAGCGTAGTGGTGTACGGCACCCGGTGTTGGAGAGCCGCACGGCGGATGGCATAGTCGTCCTGCTGAGTGAGCTTTCCCAGGGGAGTGTTGATAAGCAGCTGAATCCGGCCCGACACCAGTAAATCGATGGCGTTGGGACGGCCCTCATACACCTTGAGGACCCGCTCGGTGGGAATTCCGCGGGCCCTAAGATAGCGCGCCGTTCCTTCGGTCCCCAGCACCCGGAACCCCAGCGCATGAAACCGCCGGGCAATAGGAACGACGTTTGCCTTGTCGTGATCGTTGACCGTGACAAAAACCGACCCCTCGAGGGGTAATGCTCCATCGGCCGAGATCTGTGCCTTGGCGAAAGCCATCCCGAAGGAATCAGCGATCCCCATCACCTCGCCGGTGGAACGCATCTCTGGCCCCAGAATGAGGTCTACTCCGTGAAGCTTGTTGAAAGGAAAGACCGCTTCCTTGACCGCAACGTAGGGCTGCAGGACATCGTCGTGGAGGCCCAAGTCCTCGAGGGTTTTTCCCACCATCACCGCCGCCGCCAGGCTGGCCAGCGGAACGCCCGTGGTCTTGGAAACGAAGGGAATGGTGCGAGACCCGCGAGGATTCACCTCGAGCACATAGACCACATCGTGCTTGATGGCGAATTGGACGTTGAGAAGACCCACCACTCCCAGCCGTTCGGCAAAGGCCCTGGTGTGTCGCCGCATCTCATCTACTTGGGCCTCGGTGATGAGATACGGTGGCAGCACACACGCGGAATCCCCTGAATGAATTCCTGCATCCTCGATATGCTGCATGACCCCACCAATGACGCAACGGGTGCCATCGGCAATGGCGTCGACGTCGGCCTCGAATGCGTCTTCCAGAAAGCTGTCTATCAGAACCGGATGCTCCGGCGCAACCCGCGCCGCCCGGCCGAAGTAGTTCCGGAGCGAGGTATCGTCGTAGACGATTTCCATGGCCCTTCCACCCAGCACATACGACGGCCGCACCAGAACCGGATACCCCACTCTCCCGGCCACAGCGACGGCCTCCTCGATCGACTGCGCCACTCCGCTGGGCGGTTGCGCTACGCCAAGCTCCCGCGTGATGGCCTCGAAACGGCCCCGATCCTCCGCCAGGTCGATGGCCTCGGGTGAAGTACCCAGTATGGGCACCCCTTCCGCCTCGAGCGCTCGGGCCAAGCGGAGCGGAGTCTGCCCGCCGAGCTGAACCACCACTC
>JBJMPB010000309.1:0-5382 GCA_045803455.1 Gemmatimonadales bacterium
ATCGCGGCCTGCAAGAGCTCGATGCTACGATCCCTCGCCTGCTTCGGAAAATCCGGGATCAGGACCTCATTATCTTTACCGCCGATCACGGGAACGACCCCACGACCGCTTCGACCGATCACTCGCGCGAGGTAGTCCCACTGCTCGTGCTGGGTCCCAGAATACGTCCGGTGGATCTCGGCCGCCGCTCCACGTTCGCCGACATCGGGCAAACACTTGCTGAGTTCTTTAACGTGCCGGCGCTCGCGTCCGGCACCTCGTTTCTGTCCGAGGTTTGGCGTGACTGATTCGCTGATTGCCGCTGCACGCTCCGCTCAGGCTCGGGCGTATGCACCATACTCCCGGTTTCGGGTCGGGGCTGCACTGGAGGCAGACGACGGCACCGTCTTCCTGGGGTGCAATGTCGAGAACGCCTCCTACGGTCTTACGATTTGCGCCGAGCGGGCGGCTATCTGCGCGGCGGTCAGCGCCGGCGTGCAGCATTTTCGCCGGGCGGTCGTCGTTTCGGATGTCGACCCACCAGCAGCTCCATGCGGGGCCTGCCGGCAGGTCCTGGCGGAGTTCGGGCTGGATCTCCCGATCCAGGGTGTGGGCGCCCAGCGAACCGTCGCGTGGCGTCTTTCAGACCTGCTTCCCGCCGCCTTTGGCCCCGAGCAGCTCCGGTGAGAGGATGGCACCTGGCATTGGGAGGGGCTCTTCTGCTGGGCGGTTGTCAGGAGAAACTGACCTCGCCGGGCGATTGTCCGGCTCTTTGCCCCGGCGGCTCACCTCAAGTAGTGGATGAGATACTCAGCGCTATACCGGGAGCTGACAGCAGCTTCGTAGGATACGTTAAACCGCAGGCTGCCCCGGCCCTCCTGGTTTCCAACGGCCTGAACGGCTTCGAGGAACGCGCCGTTATGCGCTTTCCTCCCCGGAGCGACTCAGTCAGTGTGCGAGATACATTGCGCAGCTACGCGGTAGACTCCGTGGCCTTCGGCTTTACCGTGCTGGCCCGGGACAGCATGGCTCCCGGACTTCAGCTCCTGCTCTACCGGCTTCCGCCGTTCATCGATTCCACCACCAGCTACGCTCAGGTCGACCCTGCGTTCGTACCCGAGAACCTGGTGCTCACCGTACCGATTCCCGATTCACTCAAGACCGGAGTGCTCCGCGCGGTAGTGCAGGGCGGCGATCTCTCGCGGATCGCTCTGACGCCGGCCGATAGCGGCGTTCTTTCCTTGGGGGTCCGGCTCGATGCCCCGAGCTTTACCGGGGTCCGGCTCGGCGCGTCTGCAGCGGGGAACGGAGGCGTGTTCTTGACCTATGCGACCGTTGCCGTGCCCGACACTGGCGCTGCCAGGCTTAGAACCTTTCCGCTAACGGCAACGTTTAATACGTCCCTCCCCGCCGTTCCTGAGGTGGTCGACTCCACCGTGCTGACGGTGGGTGGCATTCCTTCGGCGCGCTCCTTGGTCCGATTCGATTTGCCGTCTCGCATCCGGGATTCCGCGACAGTGATCCGCGCGACGCTGGAATTGACTCCAGTTACTCCGCTCACTGGGTTGGCCTCGGATCCCGTTCGACTCGTGGCCCGCGGAATCCTCAGCGACCTCGGCGCCAAGTCCCCCGTCGAGTCCAGATTCGGCGTAGCGATTGATACCATTCCCGTAGGTTCGTCAGCCACCGAAGAGCTGGAGATGGTGGGGCTGCTGCAGCAGGTATGGATTGGCGAGTCCCGGCCCGCCGGGCTGCTGCTCTCGCTCAGTCCCGAGCTCGAGGCCGCCAGCTTCTCGCGTCCTGTGTTCTACTCCAGTCGGGCGGCTGACCCCGCTCTCCGGCCGCGTCTCCGGATCAGTTATCTGCGCACGTTTCCCTTCGAGAATCCCTGATGCGCTCCGCCTGGCTGCTTGGGCTGTTGGCCATGGTACCCGGACTAGCTGAGGCCCAATCATCCCAATTCGGGGTGCGAGGTCTCGGATTTCCCGGGCGGGGACTGAACGCCCGTGTCATCGCGTCGGGCGGGGCATTCGGGCTCTTCGATTCGGAATCCAGCTTGAATCCGGCAGCACTGGCAGGGGTAACGGCCCTGACCAGCATCTTCACGGCGAGCGGAGCCTACCGCACTGTGGAGAATCCCGCCGGCACCGCCTCGACGCGTGACACCAGGTTTCCATTACTGATGATCGTGGGTCCGGTACGGCAGACCGGAACTGCACTGGGTTTCAGCTATTCGGGCTACACCGATCGGGATTTCAGCATCGTCAGTTCCGGCACACTCGACCTCCGGGGCGGCCCGGTAGGAGTGACGGATACCTTCACTTCCCGTGGTGGTCTCAGTGATCTGCGTGCGGCGGGGGCCTACCGGATCCGTGACCGTTGGCTGCTGGGTGCTGGCGTTCATGTAATTACCGGTTCCAATCGGGTGGAGTCCCGCCGGTCGTTCAACAACTCAATCTATTTGTCGAGTGTTCAGAAGGCAGAAATCTCCTTTGCTGGATTCGGAATCAGCGGTGGGGCAATTCGGCAGATGGGACCTCGATTTGCCGTAGCGGCTCTGGTCCGCTCCGACGGGCACGTCAACGTCGATCGTGATTCGACCCGGGTCGCTACGGTAGACCTGCCCTATACCTTCGGGCTGGGGATTCGATGGCAACCGGCGCCCAAATTCGGGTTGGCCACCCAAACCATTGTTCGCACCTGGTCTGCTGCAAACAGCGATCTGGTTGCGCAAGGTGGAGTCGGAGCGAACAACACTTTCGAGGTCGCTCTGGGGGGCGAGTATACCCCTGATGTGCAGCGTCCCTACCGTCGACCTCTTCGTTTCGGCGGCCGTTACGGCCGGCTGCCTTTTCCCCTGGAGCCGGGGACCGAGGCGCACGAATACGGCGTTTCCCTAGGAAGCGGAATGCGCTTCGCCCAGCAGCGTGGTGGAGTAGACCTGGCGGTCGAACACGTCTGGAGGTCGGAGGGCGTGCATTCCGAACATGGTTTCATCTTGACGCTGGGAATCTCCGTCCGGCCATAGTGCTATACTTTCCCAATATGAAACGGGTGTACATCGAGACCTACGGCTGCCAGATGAACGTGGCCGATTCCGAGCTGATGCTCGGAGTTCTCCGCCGTGACGGGTATGTCAGCACCGAGAGCCCGGCGGAGGCCGACGTCATGCTGGTGAACACCTGTGCGGTGCGAGACAACGCCGAGCAGCGGGTTATCGGCCGGATGGGGGAGCTGCAGCGGTATAAACGCGAAGGCAGCGTGCTCGGCGTCGTGGGCTGCATGGCGCAGAGACTGGGCCCCGCGCTACTGGCCAAGGTGCCCCGGGTTGATCTCGTGGTGGGCCCCGATGCCTATCGCAATCTTCCCGAGTTGCTCAGCCAGGCAGGGCAAGGGCATCGATCCTCCGACACCGAGTTTCGTTCCTGGGAGCACTACGAGGATGTGCCGGCGGCGCGGGAAAACGCCCCGACCGCGTTCGTCACGGTACAACGGGGCTGCGACTATCGATGCACCTTCTGTATCGTCCCTTACACGCGAGGCCCGGAACGAAGCCGCCGCCTGGCCGACGTCACTCGAGAAATCGCGGAGCTGGTGGAGCAGGGAACCAGCGAGGTCACTCTTCTCGGTCAAACAGTCAACAGCTATCACGACGGTGAACACGACTTTGCCGATCTGCTCCGTGCGGCCGGCGCGGTCAACGGTTTACGCCGCTTGCGGTTTACCAGTCCGTATCCGACGGACTTCACACCACGGGTCATCGACGCAATGGCCACAGTCCCGGCGGTGTGCGAGCACGTGCACCTGCCGGTCCAGAGCGGCTCGAATACGGTGCTCAGGCGAATGCTTCGGCGCTACACCCGTGAACGATATCTGGAAGTGGTCAGCGAGCTTCGTCGGGTCATGCCTCAGATCACCTTCTCCACGGATATCATCGTCGGATTTCCGGGGGAAACCGAATCCGATTTCGAACAAACCCTGAGTCTGGTGAGTGCAGCCGATTTCGACGACGCCTACACCTTCAAGTACTCGGTACGCGAGGGAACCCCGGCAATTCGCTTACGCGATCACGTTCCTGACGAGGTCGCGTCAGCGCGGCTGGACCGGCTGGTGGAAGTGGTACGCGCCAAGGGGCGGCAGAAGAACATGGCACGCCTCGGCAGCGTCCACGAAGCCCTGGTGGAGCGGAGGGCAAAGCGCGGCCATCTCATGTTGGCCCGGACCCGGGGCAATCATCTGGTTCTCCTCGATCTGCCGGTCACTGCCATCGGGTCTTACCACCAGGTGCGCCTCACCGGAAGCACCGGGTCTACTTTCACCGGCTCGGTGGTTTCCCCCAGCTCAGTGGCGTCGCCGGCGTTGGCGGTGCTGTGATCAAGAATCTGGTGGAAGATCACGTCACCGCGGCGTACCAGACCCTACGGCCACACTTCCCCGCATTCTGCGGGTGCGATCTCTGCAGGGAGGATGTGCTCACCTTCGCCCTGAACCGAATCCCGCCCCGGTATGTATCTCGCCGGGAAGGCTCCGTTGTCACCGAGATAGCCCTGGAAAAGGAGCAGAGCCGGGCTGCTATCGAGGTCGTGGTCATGGAAGGACTGCGGAAGATTTCGGTGGCCCCTCGCTGCGGGAACCAGGGAGGTCTCGGGCCAGGCTGATTATAGGCCCCGGGTGAAACCGCGGGCGTCAATCCTGCTAACTGTGGCGTATGGGGCCGGTCTAGTGACCGGCCTCTCGCGTTTTCTGAACCCCTATTGCGCTGTTGCACTCGCTACCGCGCTGATCCTGGGCGCCAGACGACCGCTGATCACCACACTCGGGCTCGCCTTCCTGCTGGGTAGCCTGAGTGGCCGAATCGCCTGGATGCGGGAAAGCAGCGCGTGTGCGGCCCGACTCTCTCCGGGAGAGCTCGGCCTGACTGTGCGGTTGCTCGAGCCTGCCGACAGCTCCGGAGGGCTGGTGCAGGTGCAACCACTGGATGTGGGCTGTCGTGAGTCCATAGGTGCGCGCTGGCCTTTTGGGCGCCCCTTCTCAGCCGGAGCAAGCGCACGCGTCCGGGGTAGGTGGATACCGCGGCCCGGGCCAGCTTCTCGCCCCGGCGGTACTCTCGTGATCGTAGCCGTGTTGTCGGCAGGCCGATCGGGTACCGCGCCATGGTCCATCCGCACTGGGATCGGTCACGCCACCCAGTCGCTCTATGGCACCCGCGCACCATTGGTGGACGCCTTGGTTGTCGGCCGACGGGGTGGCATCGACCGAGATCTGCAGGATCGCTTCGCCCAATCCGGGCTGGTTCATCTCCTGTCCATCTCCGGATTCCATGTCGGCGTCATCACGGGCTGGGTCTTCTTGCTGGCCACGATGGTCCGCTTGACCCGGAGCCGGGCACTTGGCCTGGCGGCA
>JBJMPB010000364.1:0-4515 GCA_045803455.1 Gemmatimonadales bacterium
GTTCGCGCGGCCCACGCGGCCTATGGCTCCAAAGTCGAGTTCATCGGCGTCAACGTGACCGTGAATCAAACGCCCGAGCGGGTCCGCCGGTACGTGGACACGCACCAGCCCGGGTTCCGCACGTTGTACGACGATCAGGGCACCAGCATTCGAGCGTACCAGGTGCCCACCACGTCGTATGTGGTGGTAGTGGATCGGGCGGGAAAGGTGGCGTATACCGGCACCGGCGGCACTCAGGATCTCGACAAGGTTCTGCGCGGGGTTACCCAGGACTGAACTCTCAGGAAGGATTGACCAATGCGCGTTTCTCACCTTTCACTGGCATTCATCGGTCTGGCCATTGTACCCGCCGCGGCGGCTCAGAACCATCCTGGAACGGTCAAGGCCGTTATCCAGAGTGGACCGGATGTGGGCCAGCGCGCGCCGGATTTTTCGTTGCCTTGGGCCAACCGGGACGGGGTAGGGCCCGTCGAGTCTCCCTACCAGCTCGCCAGCGACCGCGGCAAGACCGTGGTCGTTGCCTTTTATCCCCGGGATTTCACCAAGGGGTGCACTGCCCAGTTGCGCACTTTCGCCGAACAGTACGACAGCTTGTTCGGGCCCAATGTGGTGGTGGTCGGGGTCAGCGCGGATTCGGTGGCCACTCACAACCGCTTCGCCGCCAGCTTGGGGCTCCCCTTTCGGCTGCTGAGCGATCCGGAGCAACGGGTGTCCAAGCAGTACGCCAGCAAGGACCCTGATGGGTATAACCGGCGCACCGTGTATGTCGTCGGGCCGGATGGCCGGGTCAAATTTCGGAATCTGAACTTCAATGCCCTGGATGCCGGCGATTTCGCCGAGCTGCGCGCCGCAGTAAAAAGCAGCACCCGCGGAACCTGAACCAGCGTTCATTTCCCCTGAGGACGTATGCTGAAGCCTCTCGCCATCAGCATGGCTGTTGCTTGCTGTGTTCCCACGGTGCTGCGGGCTCAGCATCGCACCGATGAGAAGGAGGCCCAGGCGTGGAGCCTGCAAGGGCTGAGGGAAGACTATTGCGTCCGCTTTCTGGTCGAGCCGCGCGCCGCCGCTAAAGAGGTCAAGTCCGGTTCTCGCCCGGTTCCAGCCAGTCAGGATCCCACGCTTCATCCCGCCATTCAGCAGTTGATCCGCTATCAGCCCGACTTCGCCGCGTGGTCCGAGTCCAACGTCTGCTTCTACTTCAGCGATGCGGTACAGGTCGGCAGCCGCCGCGTAGCGGAAAAGAATCCCCGAAACCGGCAGATGCTTGCGGTGTGGACGCTCTCGACCCAGGAAGGAGCGTCAGGGGCTCGGCGGGATGCGGTATTGGGTATCTACTCCGGTCGGAGTAATCTGATTCGCGCTGCCGAAAACGCGGGGGTGAAGTTGCGGGAAGCTCACGTGTCTGTGGTGGACAGCGCCGACACCGGTACCGATATCTACAACATCAAGCTGGAACGGACTTCACTGATCTGGCGCGGGCGCCCTGCGGGCGACAGTACCCGAGTCGACCGACCGATCGAGGAATTCTGGTCTTCCGTTCCCGGCACCCGCACCGGCCCCTGGTCGGTTCGATTCAGCTTCCGACCGCTATGGACCCGTGCGCTGGCAGGATCTCTCACGGTGCAGGGGAAGGGAGACCTCACAAAGTGGTTGAAGGCGTCGCCGATCCGATTCGTCGGACCGCTGTACCGCGGTGGGGTGGGGGAGCTCCAATTCCTGCGATAAATCAGCGGTAGTTCGCACCTCCTCTTCACCCGTCGTCGCACCGCATCTCGGCCTCTTACCGATCCGCCTCCCCATCTCTCCACCGCAGTTGCACCGTTCTCCGACCCCTCTTTTCGGCTCTGTTTCCGCCTCAGGCGCCTCCAGCCCAAAGCCCATGTCGAAACTGTTCATAATTAGAATGTCTGCATAAATAATTGGACCGAGACGACACTGTCGCCTTTCGCACCTTATGGTTTAGGCCGCCAATTTAAGCCCTTGACCAGAAAGCACTTACAAGTCAGCGTGAAGCAAGGGACTGGTCAACGGATGAAGCAGATTGTGAGGTTTTACACGCAAATAAGATATTCACTTCCCGGGCTTTTCCACATGTGGAAATTGGGTTCCGACGGCTCTTGCCCCGCGCTCCAGAGGGCTGAGACTGATCTCGTGATGCGGGGGTGACTGCTGTGCATTAGACTCCTGCCATGCCGCGTACCTCTCTCCGCCGGACCAAAATCGTTGCCACGCTAGGACCTGCCTGGGATACTCCGCCGAAGATGACTTCCCTCCTGGATGCCGGGGTGGATGTTGTGCGGATCAACGCTTCGCATGGCACATCGGAGACGCGTGCCCGATGGATCCACGAGCTACGCGGGGTCCTCCAGGGGAGGCGCGACGCCGCCGCTGTATTGCTCGACTTGCAGGGGCCCCGCATCCGGATCGGCAATCTCTCCCAGCCCACTCGGCTGGAGCCCGGACAGAAGGTGGTGTTCGCTCCGGAGGACGTCGCCCGGCCCGACGAGATCCCCACGACGTACGACGATCTCGCCCGCGATGTCCGGATCGGCGCTCGCATACTGCTGGACGATGGGCTTCTCGCTCTGGAGGTGAGAGGTGTGCGGGAACAGCGGGTGGAAGCGGTGGTTCACTACGGCGGTGAGCTCAAGGCCCACAAGGGAATGAATCTCCCTGGCATCGAGGTGAGCGCTCCGGCATTGACCGAGAAAGACATCGAGGATGTAAAACACGCCGGCTCGCTGGGAGTCGATTACGTCGCGCTCTCCTTCGTGCGCCGCCCGGAGGACATCGAGCAGCTTCGCGGTCTGGTGCCTAAAGGAGTGAAGCTGGTTGCCAAGATCGAGAAGGACACCGCAGTCACCAACCTGTGTGGGATTCTGGACAGCTCCGATGCCATCATGGTGGCTCGAGGCGACCTCGGAGTCGAGTTGCCGTTCGAGGAAGTGCCCCTGATTCAGAAGCAGATCATCCGCGAGGCAAGTCTGCACGGAAAGCCGGTCATTACCGCTACGCAGATGCTCGAGTCGATGGTGCATGCTCCCCGGCCCACACGAGCAGAGACATCGGACGTGGCCAACGCCATTCTGGATGGTACCGACGCGGTGATGCTGTCCGCCGAAACCGCGGTTGGGGACTATCCGCTGGAGGCGGTGCAGGCCATGGACCGCATCGCTCGGGAGATGGAGAGCCAGCGTCAGTCGCGGGGAGCCAGCATCGACGCCGCGCTCGGCCGCCGATCAGCCGAGCAGGGGGCGCTCCGGCACCACCAGTCTGCCCCCGGTGGCCCAATCCGGACGGAAGATGCGATCGCCGTGGCTGTGTGTGCGGCTGCAGAGATGCTCTCTGCCCCGCTGATTGTCTGCTTTACGAGCAGCGGTTTTACCGCTCGCAAAGTGGCCACCTGCCGGCCGACGGTGCCGGTCTTTGCCTGCACGCCGGAGCCCGAGACCTTTCGCCAGCTAGCACTGGTCTGGGGTGTAACGCCCGTGCTCACGGCGCACTCCAACGATTACGATGGAATGCTCAAGACAGCGCGGCAGCAGATCCTGGACCGCCAGCTGGCGAAGCCCGGGGAGCGGGTGGTGGTGACTGCGGGAGTTCCTTTCGACATGCCAGGCACGACGAACTTCCTCAAAGTCGAAGCCGTGTAGCGGATGCGTTTGACCTTTCTGGGTACCGGCACGTCCTTCGGCGTGCCCCAGATCGGCTGCGACTGTGCCGTGTGCCATTCGACCGATCCCCGCGACAAGCGCACGCGATCCGGGGCCGTGGTTCAGGCAAACGGCGCGACCATCCTGATCGACACCCCGCCTGAGCTTCGGCTGCAGTTGATCACTGCCGGTGTGTCGCATGTCGATGCGGTGGTCTACACCCATGAACACGCTGACCACGTCAACGGTATCGACGATCTCCGTATTTTCTCAGTCCGGCAAAGAAAGCCGCTCCCGTTGTTCGGTCCGGCGGAGACCCTGGAGCGGCTGCGCTCATCGTTCAAATACATTTTCGATGACTCGGTACGCCCCTATGAGGGCACCTCGAAGCCCCGGCTGACCTTGCATCCGGTGACACCCGGAGAGGTAGTCAGCATTGCAGGAGTGGATACGCTTCCGTTGGCCTTCCAGCACGGCCACCTGCGGGTGCTCGGTTATCGATTTACTAACTTGGCCTATATCACCGACATCAAGGTGATACCTCGAGCAGAACGTGAACAGCTTAGGGGCCTGGACGTCCTGGTGTTGAACGCACTGTGGTGGCGGCCTCACCCTACTCACCTCAGCATCTCCGAGGCGATTGCCACTGCGCGGGAGCTAGGGGCGCGTCGGACCTATCTCACCCATCTGACTCACGAAACCGGACACTCGGACCTCGCGAGCAGCTTGCCCGAGGGCATCTTTCCCGCCTACGATGGCCTGACGGTGGAGGTGGCATGATCAAATTGCTGTACGGGCGAATGCTGCAGGAGAACCTGGACCGGGAGCATGGGTTAGACCGGGCTCGATTGCAGAAGCTTTC
>JBJMPB010000260.1:0-5505 GCA_045803455.1 Gemmatimonadales bacterium
TTGGTACCGAAGAGACCGTCGCGAGAGGCTTGGAGGTATTTGCCGAGCGGACTGGCGCGGATGAGCTGATGCTTACATCGCAGGTTTTCGATCACCGGGCACGGTTGCGCTCGTTCGAGATCGTGGCCAGGCAGATAGCAAAAGAGAGGGTAGAAAAAAGGGGCGTCCCGGAGGACACCCCCTCTTTCCTGGCTCAAGATTCTTAGTCGTTCTTTTCGTTGTTCTTGCCTTTATTCTTGGCCACATCAGTCCGGTTCTTCAGCGCCTCGTTGGGATCTACGCCGAGCTGCCGGCCAATGCGCTTGGCCTCGTTGAAATTCTGCTCCAGTGTGGGCAGGCCGGCATTGACCAGTCGCCGCACCTGGCCCGACTGACTCGCACGACCTTCCTTCTGCCAGTAGCTGGTCTCATCGGAGTACTGCTGGATCAGGGTGATCATGTAGGCTTTGTCGAAGTTCTTGTCACTCGCCTTCTTCAGGTTAGTGATCTTCTCCTTGTGTAGCGGGCCCAGGCCTTGATGCAGGGTCATGCCATTCTGGGAGGCCATGGCGCTCCACTGGTTCTGCAGCCGGTTGTGATCGGTGATGATCTGCTCGGCAAACTGACGCACCTGCGCGTTCTTGGATCTCTGCCGCGCCAGCTGAGCCATCTGGATCTGCATCTGGTTGTCCGAATTCACCTCGCGGACGAACCCGGCGTCGGCTTTGATGTCTCCGTTGGCGCCACCACCCTGGTTACCGCCGTTCCCGCCGGCGTAGTTCCCGGTGCTATCCGCGCCGACCTGACCACCGACCTGTTGGGCCAGGCTCAGATGCTGCTGCAGCACGGGGAGGCTGTTGGTCGCCAGGGTACGCACCTGGGTAGAATTGGCCGACTGGCTCTGGCTCTGGAAGTTGTTCACGTCCCGCTGATGGGCGCGGATCATGAGGCTCATGTAGTTGCTATCGAATTCGGCGCCCGAGAGCCCCTGGAGCCGGTTGATTTGATTCTGGTGGCGAGAATCCATCGTGGGTGTGAAGCTCTGCCCCCCGGTGGACGCAACGCTGGTCAGCTGATTCTGCAGGTTGTTGTGATCGGACACCATCCGCTGCGCAAACTGCTTCACCGCCGGATTGGAGGCCTTGTTCTGGGCCAACTGCCCCAGCTGGATCTCCATCAGATTCCCGCTGGCCGCCTCACGCACAAAAGGCATATCGGCGCTGATGTCACCCTGCGCCGGCGTGGTTACCTGCCCCGGCTGGGTGCTCACCGTAGGATTCTGCGTGGGATTCCGGTATGGCTGCGTGGCAACGGCCACTCCGCCGTTGGCGCCCACTTGTCCGCCAACCTGGGTTGCCATGCTCAGGTGCTGCTGCAGCACCGGCATCGACGCGGCAATCATCTGCCGTGCCTCGGCCGACTTGGCTGACTGACTCTGACTCTGCAGAGTCGAGATGTCCTGCTGGTGGTGCTGAATCATCGATGTCATGTACTGCTGGTCGAACTGGGCACCGGAAAGCTTCTCCAGCCGAGAGACTTCGGCCTCGTTCTCCTTGCTCATCGCGGGCTGGAAGTTGGTGCCGTTCTTCGAGACCAGGCCGGTGAGCTGGTTTTCCAGGTTGGTGTGATCGGTCGCCATCTGCTGGCCGAACTGTTTGACGGCGGCATTGCTGGCCTTCTGCTGGGCCATTTGCCCCAGTCGCACTTCCATGATGTTGCTGCTGGCCATCTGGAAGATGAGCTTGCTGTCCTGGCTCAACTGGCTTATCTGCCCCTGCGCGTGGATCGGGGCGAGAGGCACGGCGGTAAGGGCGACTACCAGCCCGCTGGCCGCTGCCATGATTCTCGGTCCTGACATTCGACCTTCCTTTCGTTCAAGTGCTCGACAACGCCCGCGCCACTCGGCGCCAAATCTTTGGATACCGGGGTGAGGATAGGGCTCTGTCCCGCCCTGAGATGTGATGGCAAGCACCACGTTCCCCACCTGCGGACGCAGCGGTTCTAGCAACTCCCAGACCAAAAACGGGCCAAACGGGGCAAGTCGTTGTGATCTGGGTATATGTGGGATAGTCGTCGTGGCTCCAGAAAGGCCGCAACTGCTCTCCTATGTCCCTCCAGGCCGGATCAGTGTCACCTGGCGAGTACAGGCGACGTTTCTATAGTTCTAGACCGTGCGTAAGGTTCTGGCGCCTGACTTCCATCCAGAGATGCCCGTGGATTCGACTCTCTCTCGGAGAGAACTGCTCAGACAGGCAGCGGCAGCCGCCGCAGCGCTGACCTTCCCTGCCCCGCTTCTGGCCTGCCGCGGGAAATCACGCCTGCCCGGTCGCGGCAGAGCCGATACCGACCAGGAGCGCCTGCTCTCCTGGACGAATCTTCTGCGTACGGAGGGGCTCACCGAAGCCCAGCTACCGTTGGGCGCGCGCGTCGGCCGCGTGGGCGAGCTGGCTGGTGGCAGTCCGTACGTGCCGTTCACGCTCGAGGCATATCTCGAACACGGTGGAGTCCCCTCCGCTGAGCCGCTGACGCTTTCTCTGACCCGATTCGACTGCGTCACCCTGGTCGAGGCGTGCCTCGCGGTAAGCCGGGTAGCGGCCACGAAGCAGCCGGCAAGTTGGGAGCAGTTTGGGCGCGAGGTAGAGCGGATGCGCTATCGCGAGGGAAAGCGGCAGGGCTACAGCTCCCGGCTGCACTACTTCAGTGAGTGGATCAGCGACGGAGAGCGGCGCGGGCTGGTGAAGGACATGGGCCCCGAGCTAGGCGCAGCCGAAGACACCCGGCCGCTTCGATTCATGACGCAGCACCGAGCGAAGTACCTGGCCTTGCAGGATGTCCCCGTGTTCCAGGAGATCCAGCGCATTGAGCGCGGCCTCGATGGCCGGCCGCGCCACGTTGTACCCACCAAGCAGATCCCCGCGATCGTGGACCGAATCCAGACCGGCGACGTTCTGGCCTTCGCGACGGAGATTCCGGGGTTGGACGTGACGCACTCCGCGCTGGCGTACCGGGATCGAGACCGAGTGCTGCGGGTGTGCCATGCACCCCTGTCCGGAGGAGTAGTAGCAATCACCCGAGCGACGCTTCCCGAGTACGTAGCCGCTATCCGCGGAGCCAGCGGAATTCTGGTGGCTCGGCCACTTCGCGGCTGACCCGATGGCCAGAAAGCAGCTCTCCCTCTTCGGCAAGAGCGAATCGTGGCCCGAGGGCTTCAGGTATCAGGCAGACGTGGTGGCTCCGGAGGAAGAGGCAGCCTTGCTGGAGCAGGTACGAGGACTGCCGTTCAAGGAATTCGAGTTTCAGGGCTTTGTCGGAAAGCGGCGCACGGTCTCCTATGGCTGGCGATACGACTTCAATGAGCGAGCGCTTCAGAAAGCCGACGACATACCTTCGTTTCTGCACTCGCTTCGAGAGCGGGCCGGCGCATTCGCCGGGCTGCCCGCCTCCCAGTTTCAACAGGTGCTGGTGATCGAGTACGGGCCGGGAGCCAGCATCGGCTGGCATCGGGACAAACCGGTTTTCGGCGAGGTCATCGGCATCTCACTCCTCTCCAGCTGCCGCTTTCGATTTCGGCGCAAGGCCGGCCACAGTTGGGAACGGGTCTCCCTGATGGCAGAGCCGCGCTCGGCCTATCTGCTGAGCGGTCCCTCGCGGACCGAGTGGGAGCACAGCATCCCGGCGGTGGATAGCCTGCGTTATTCCGTTACCTTCCGAAACTTCCGCGAACCCCGCTAGCGCCCGGCCTGCCGCATGATCGTTCATCTTCTCGATGGGACCTACGAGCTGTTCCGGCACTTCTACGGCCTGCGCCGCTTCACCAAGGGCACAGACCGGCCCTACGGCGCAGTGGCCGGCGTTCTCCATACAGTGCTGCAGCTGATCGAGACCGGAGGCACCCACATCGGGGTGGCCACCGATCACGTGATTGAATCCTTCCGCAACGAACTCTGGCCCGGGTACAAGACGGGTGCGGGGATCGACCCCGCACTGCTGGCGCAATTTCATCCGCTGGAAGAAGCGCTGGCTGCAATGGGCGTGGTGGTGTGGCCTATGGTCGAGCTGGAGGCGGATGATGCGCTCGCGTCAGCCGCCTCCATTGCTGCAGGCGCCGAATCCGTGGAGAAGGTTTGTATCTGGACTCCCGACAAAGATCTCGGACAATGCGTTCGGGACGACCGGGTGGTTCAAGTGGATCAAAAAAGCCGCAACATCAGGAACGCGGCTGGGGTTCGCGAGAAGTTCGGGGTCGATCCCGTGTTGATTCCCGACTTCCTCGCCCTGGTGGGCGATGCGGCCGACGGCTATCCCGGCATTCCAGGGATCGGGAAAAACACGGCCGCCCGCCTGCTTAATCAGTACGGTCCGATCGATGACTTTCCCGCAACTGTCTTGGGCGAAAGACGGGAGCTGGCCCTGCTCTTCAAGCGTTTGGCCACCTTGATCAGCGATGCTCCGCTCTTCTCCAGCGTCGAGGAGCTACGCTGGCGGGGTCCTACTCCGGCTTTCGCCGCCATGACCGAGAGGTTCAAGGAGGGTCGCCTGCTGGAGCGATCACTCAAGGCCCAGGTTGCCTAGCCACCCGTGTCGATTCCGGGAACGCCCGTTCGACGGGGATATAGGAGGCGGGGAAGCGGGGAGGCGGGAAGAGAGCGGAACCACATCGAGAGGATAAGACAATGCGTTTCATGGTGATCGTCAAAGCCGACAAGAGCACTGAAGCCGGGGTACTGCCAAGCAAAGAGATGCTCACTGAGATGGGAAAGTTCAATGAGGAGCTGGCCAAGGCCGGCGTGATCCTGGCCATGGATGGGCTTCAGCCGAGCTCCAAGGGGGCGCGGGTCAGATTCTCGGGCAACAAGCGAACCGTCATCGACGGGCCCTTCTCCGAGACCAAGGAGTTGGTTGCCGGGTTTTGGCTCTGGCAGGTGAGATCGAAGGAAGAAGCCATTGAATGGCTCAAGCGGGCGCCTTTCCGGGAGGCAGAGGTCGAGATCCGTCAGGTGTTCGAAGCGGAGGACTTCGGAGCCGATTTCACTCCCGAGCTCAGAGAGCAGGAGGAGCGAATCCGCCAGCAGGTAGCGACCAAGAAGTAGCGACTGGATGCTGCTGGCCCCCTTATGGGGCCAGCAGCGCCATGGCGGCCCGCTTGGTGGCGGTCCAGCCTACCTCCTCCTTCTGCGGGTCGGTCTCGTTCGTGGTATTGAGCACGGTCACGACTGCGGTACGGGTGTCGGGCCTGAGATAAAAGAACGAGCGAAAGTTGGCCTGGTCCCCTGTGTGTCCCACCAGCGTGTTCTGTCCCCGTTTGAAAAGAAAGAAAGAGAGTCCCACGGCACCGGGTATGTCGTCCTGGGAGCCGGTGGGTACCACCACTCGCCACATCTCCTCCAGCGAAGCGCGGCGCAGAACTGTCTCGTATCGGTTCGCCAGCGCAGTGTCTCCCCGGCTCCCGCCAGTGAGAAAGCTCAAATAGACCGCCAAATCAGTCAGCGGCGCGTTCCAGCCGCTGTTGGGAATGGTGACGCCGGG